>CAYPTZ010000820.1:0-2182 GCA_964413395.1 uncultured archaeon
ATTCGATAGATAGAAGGGGGTTGAAAAGATACTCCGTGGATTTGCTCGATGCTGCTGAGAAAGCGTTGGAAGCGGATGAAGCAGTCTTGCTGGACAGGCAGCGGTTGCAAAGCGCGGCAGAACCGAAGCGGCGTCGTGTGGATGGATTATCAAGATAAACCTTTTCTCTGTGGGAGCGTTGTATTTAGATGGACACATTTTGGGAGTCAGTAAAGAGAGACGAAAGGGCAATGACAAGAAAACGTGTGCTTATCATTGCTGGCGTGGTGATGGTGGCAGTGGCAGTTATAGTGTCGCCCATTGCTGCTAAGCATCAGGAGCCTGCTGCTGTTTGTGAAACACAGGACCCTGGCACCTTGCCAGACTCGCCGCTCTACTTTGTGAAGAACTGGAAAAGAAGCATCCATCTTTCTTTCACCTTTGATACACGGGAAAAAGCTGCATTGTCATTGAAATTTGCCGATGAGGATGCTCTGGCAATTAGTGCATTGTGCGATAAAGAAGAGTACATACTTGGAGGGAAAGAATGCGGGAGGTTTCAGGCGCAGTTTGATAGAACCCTCGAGTGGGTGGAGGAAGCAAGGCAAAAAGGCAAAAACGTTGAGGAATTGATTGATGGGGTAGAGGACGATCACCTCTGGCAGCAGCAGGTGCTGGGAGCCGCATTGGGAAAAGCACCGGAATGGGCAAAAGAAGCGGTTTTGATTGCTATTGTCAATTCAAGCTCTGCTCTGGAGAGCACCATTGGAGGGATAGAAGGGGAGCAAGCGGTGGAGCGATTTCGCCAGAAACTCAATCTGCAATTCAGTAGTCTGGATGAGGAAACACAAATCAAGATTCGGCAAAAGCTGGATATGCCCACGGGCGAGCCTGTGAATGGTGATGATTCCTTACCCAACCCGGTGAAGGTACCGCCTGCGGTCAATCAGCCGCCTGTTATCATCAGCTTGATACCCGATGAGGATTCGCTCAGCCCGAAAGAAAGTTGTCATATTGAGTGTTGTGCTGAGGATCCTGATGGCGATAGCCTGGACTATGAGTGGTTGGTGGAGAAGGGTGACATTGCTGGTACGGGGTCAGTTATTACCTGGACTGCTCCTGGAAGGGATGGCAGCTATGATATTACAGTTGTGGTTAGCGATGGCCGGGGAGGAGAGGTAACAGAATTGGTGACTATTGATCTGGTGCGCGCTGACCCGCCGAGGATTGAAAAGGTGATTGTCACTGCAGAGCACAAATACCTTGAGGAATTCATGCTGGGATATATTATATTAAAGGATAGGAGCTGCGAGCTTGAATGTGTTGTGGAAGATACCAGCGCCGAACTAAGCTATGAATGGGAAGCCCCGAGGGGCGAATTTTCCGGGACAGGTTCGCAGGTGACATGGACTGCACCTGGCAGCAAGGGTGAAGTTATAATCACAGTGACAGTGTTTGATAGCAGCGGACGTGAGGATAGCGAGAGCGTGCTGTTCAGCGTATCTACCTGTGCAAGGTGCTTCAACTGAGAGTGGAGAATGAAGAATTGGTCTATACCATGCGAGCACATCAGCATAAATTGAAACTGTTACCAGATGTCTGGGACTCGCAGGGTCCGCCATTATTTGTCTACCGGGCACCCACTACAAACGGCGTTCTCTTTCTCAGTCACGGATGAGCGCATAGTTGGTTTATCTTGGCACATTGACTTACCGTAATATACTGCCTTTATCTCACGGATCTGAGTGTTATACAATCAGTTTAATTATGAAGAAAATCATATTAGCCTCAGCATCTTCTGGAAGGAAAGATTTGCTGGAAAACATTGGCCTGAAGTTTGAGGTGGAACCAAGTGATTATGCGGAAGAGCTCATTCAATTATCACCGGTTTCACTATTCTGGATACGAGTGAAAACGAGATATTATCCCAGGCGGTAGAAACAATAGTTCACATCAAGCAGTTAAGCTTGGAAGAAATCGATGCCTACGTTGAGTCAAAGGAGCCGTTGGACAAGGCTGGAGCATACGAGATTCAAGGATTGGGGTCGGTTATTATTGAGGGAATTGAGGGGGATTACTTTAATGTAGTGGGGCTTCCCTTGAGTTCTTTGGCTGAGGGCCTGAAAAAGTTTGGCGTTCATGTGTTATAGGAATTTACTGGTGGGAAAACAGGATGTGCCAGAACGTCGGATTATCAATCTAG
>CAYPTZ010000821.1:0-2178 GCA_964413395.1 uncultured archaeon
TGACTTGCGGCAAGCGTGGCGAGAACGACAACGGCGAGACCCCTCGGCTGCGCTCGGGGTGACAGCGTTGTCGCTTGCCGCATGACGCTTCCAGTCAAAGGGCAACCATGACAGACCCCCGACCTCCCGCCGCCGACTTCCCCCCGCCGCGAACCTGGAACGCGCGGTGGATCTGGATCGACGACGCCGAGCCCAGGCCGAACACGTGGGCCTGTTTCCGTCGCGAGTTCTCCCTCGACGCCTCCGGCCGGGGCCATCGCCTCTTCATCACGGCCGAGAGCCGGTACCGGGTGTGGGTGAACGGGACGCTCGTGGGTGAGGGGCCGCCGCCGTCGGCGCCGCACGTCTGCTACTACGACGAGCATGACCTGGCCGCGGCGCTTGCCGCCGGGCCGAACGTCATTGCGGTCGTCGTCCACTTCACGGACGGCGAGCGCGCCGGGCTCCTGGCGGAACTCGTCGCGGACGGCGGCGAGACGGTCGCCGCGACGGGCCCCGACTGGCGGGCCGACCGGGCCGAGGCCTGGTGGGACGGCGGGTACCGTTTCCGCATGAACGCCTTCGACCCGTACCAGGAGTTCTACGACGCCCGCAAGGCGCCTCCCGGATGGGACCGGGCCGGTTTCGACGACACCGCCTGGCCGCACGCCACGGTCCTCGCCGGCCGGGTGTCGGATCGGCCGCCCTCGGTGCATCCGTGGTCGCACCTCGTGCCGCGCGACATCCCGCCGATGGCGGTCTCCGAGCGGCGCCCCGAGCGGGTCGAGTGCGTCGAAGAGTGTCTGGCCGTCGCCAATCGGATGCGGCCGGAGGACCTCTCGATCGGCCTCTCGCAGGCGGGCCGGCCACTGGAGTTCGCCCGTGTCGATGGCGCCGAGAACCTCTGCGCCGGCGGTGCCGCCGTCGTCCGGTGCAGCACGGAGCACCTTGCGGACCACACCTTCGACGGCGGCCACGACCCGTGCATCGTGCTCGACTTCGGACGGGTCGTGACGGCCCAGGTGGAACTCGACATCGAGGGCCCCGCCGGCGCGTGCGTCGACGTCGGCCTGGCCGAGCGGTTGATCGACGGCCGGTTCAACAACGCCATCGAAGGTCCGTTCGCCCACCGGTACGTCCTGACCGGCGGGCGGCAGGTGTGGCGGACATGGGCCTGGCGGGGGTTCCGATACGTCAAACTCCGGTTCCGCGACGCCTTCGAGCCCGCGACGGTTCACGCCGCGCGGGCCATCGTGACGACGTACCCGTTTGAGGAGCGCGGCTCGTTCGCCTCGAGCGACGGCGGACTCGACGGCGTGTTCCGGATTTGCCGCTACACGCTGCGGTTGTGCTGCCATGAATCGATTGTGGACACGCCGTGGCGGGAGCAGGCCCAGTGGCTGGGCGACGTCTCGGCCGTCACCCTCGGCGGCATCTACGCGTGCTTCGGCGATACGCGGTTGCCGGGGAAGTTCCTGCGGCAGTCGGCGGCCAACCAGTTTCCGTCGGGGCTGCTCGCGAACGTGACGAACCGGGCCGGCCGCGACGGGCCCGGCACGATCCCCGATTACTCGCTCTGGTGGGTCATTGGCCTGTGGCAGCATTACCTCTACACCGGCGAGGCGCGGTGGATCCGGACGTCCTATCCGCACGCCGTCAAGGTGGTGCGGGCGTTCCTCGACCACGTGAACGAGCGCGGCCTGGTGGCCGGGATGCCGGGCTGGATCTTCATCGACTGGGCCGACGTCGACCGTCGCGGCGAGTGTGCGCCGCTGAACGCCATGCTTTACGGGGCGCTCGAGGCCCTCGGCCGCATGGCGGGCCTGATCGGTGACAACAAGACGGCCGGCCTTGCCCAAGAAACGCGGGCCGGCATCGCGTCGGCCTTCCGCGAGCGGTTCTTCGACGAGGGGCGCGGCTGCTTTGTCGATGCGAACGTCGGCGGGATGCTTTCGGAGAAGGTCAGCGAACACGCCAGCGCCGCCGCCATCCGATGGGGCCTGTGCGACGACGCGACGGCGGCCGAGGTGGCCGCACGCCTCTGGGAGCGGCGCGAGGTCCCCTGCACCGAGGCCCAACCGTTCTTCACGAGCGTCGTGCTCGACGCGCTCGCCCGGATCGGACGGATGGACCTGGCCCTGGCGATCATCCGCGAGCGGTGGGGCCGCCGCATGCTCCAACGTGGCGCCACCAGCACCT
>CAYPTZ010000822.1:0-2176 GCA_964413395.1 uncultured archaeon
TCTTGACTTTACAAGTTATTGATCCGACAAAAACATTTTGCTCAAATCTATTGTGTTCTAGGCTAAAATAATCTCAAAAATCGTTAAAAAAATGAGAAATTCTACCCATAACTCAAATTAATTAGGAAAAATAATGGGTTAAGTTCAATTTTGAAAGAATTCTTTCTTGATCTTGAGTCAAAAGTGGCATAATTGACTGTTTATTCAGTCCATTATTGTAAAAGAGATTAATTTTATGGATTTTTTTTAAACAACTAACGTTTTCCAGGAAGGATCTTTTCAATTTCAACTGCTTAAACTTCAATTTCAAGAGTGCCTGTCCCAACAGAGCCAACATACAGATAAAGATATGAATTCTGATGTTTTCATCCCGCCAATGGAAAATGGGCCTAGTTCTTATATAATCGGTGGATTTCATATCTCTAAATTTGTGTTCTACCTTAAATTGCGATCGGTAGCCAAGTACGATATCTTTGGTACTCCAATCCAATTTGCTTGAAAAAATAATAGACTTGCCGTATTTTTTTACTTCATCCGTAAATTCTCTTGCATTGAGCCCCCACTGGAGCTCTTGGTAAGCAATTGTGGATTTGATGGTACCCTCAAGAATTACGGTAATGATTTTTTTAAAGTCCTTTTGCTTCAAGATCTGCTTATCAATATGATTGCTGATCTTCGCTGGATCTCGCCATTGTGGTTTCGTGTTAAGTTTTAGAATGGAAAACTCGCGCATCTCATCAAAACGTTTTGTAAGATGGTATTCCATTGTGTGGAGTCGCTTATTGTGTACTTTTTCATCAAAGGTAACGATTATTACCCTACGCCTCCCTGTATAAATTGTTGATTCTCGCCGAAATGCATACACTGCATGTTTTTTCTTGGTGTCATAGATTTTCGAAAATTGCGTGAATGGTTCTTTCAGTAAAGCTTTAAACATGGACGGCCTTAATGATCCGATAAAATTCCATTCATTTTGGTCAATTATTTTCATTGATTCCAGTGAATTGTTTCCTTTATCAAATATTAAAGTGACTACAGGCTTTGGCTGGTTTGGGTTCAATTTTTGAAACCATTGGGAAATCTCGGGTAAGATTTCTGTGAAGTGCTTACTATCTGGAATATTCCCTGGAAATGTCTTATAATAGATAGGATATTCCTTCTCTTGATCGATTATCAAAGTGAAATTGATTTGATTCAGGTGATTTTGCTTCTTTTTGCTATGCCCTTTTTTTGGCAGGATATTTAATGGATGATCTCCAATATAAGTATAAAAATTTGTAGCATCTAACAGAAACGTGCCTTTTGTATCACCATAAGCATTTTGAACGGCTTGAAAAAGCTTGAAAAAGATGGCTTTAAGGATGTCCTCATTAAAATAATTAAAATGATTCCAAATATGTTGACTTGTTAAAAATTCCGTCGCCCCAGGATAAAGTTCCGTTAATAGTGTTTCTTCAAACCAAGGCTTTAATTGGCGTTTACTTTGTGGTGCAACGAGGCGATTGAGAATACAGAATAGAAAGTAATGTCCTGGAGTTAGTCCTTGTGTGCGATTTTTGGTAGTTAATTCATTTACTATTCCAATTAAATCTAATTCTTTAAAAATATCATGATAAACAAAAATAAGTGCTGAAGACAAATTTTTTGCTTTTTCAACGAAAAGACTTTTTTGAGATTTTGCTATTTTTTTCAGTTTTTCCGCGGCATTTTCTTGTTTTCCGAGGGGAATCATCCATTCTTTCACAGACATTCCATTTTTATGTATATTATGAGCTAAATAAAGGTAGGTTACTTTTTTACCGCTTTTAAGAGTTTTATTCGATTTCAAAATATAAACCATATTCTCACTTATTTATTCTACCCAGATACTTATAAGTTTATTGGTTAAATGTAGGTTTTATATATAATCATTAAGAAAAATCAATTAACAATTCTACCCATATTTATATTGAAGCATCTTTTTAGTTTAATCAAATTGATACCTCAATTCATTAGAAAAGAAAGTTTATATGTCAGTTAGGTTAAGTTTAATATTGAGCTATTTTGTCGGCAATTTTAGTATTATGAAGGAGAATGACAAAGAGCACCATTTAAAAAGAAAACTAAATTAGAATCTGACTTTTTCCGACTAAATACGACAAAAAAGAGATAATTAATAATATCTTGTAAAGTCAAG
>CAYPTZ010000823.1:0-1020 GCA_964413395.1 uncultured archaeon
TACACTCTTCTAAACAATTACCTAAATAATTATTCCATCTCATGGATTCCGACTCAAGTTGGTCAAGAGGAAGTATTAATATTCATTGAAGATATTGCTGGAAATATCTTAACAACATATTTACAATTTAATACAATTGATACAATATCACCTCTTTTAGATGAATTAACAATCAGTAAACCCTCAGTAGAATTTGGAGAACTTTATTCAATTCAAGTTACAGCGACTGATTTAGCGGGTATTGATAATGTATATATAAATCTTGAAAATAAAGAATATACTCTAACTGAAACTCTATCTTCTATTTGGACAGTTCATAATGTTTATCCAAATAATTCTGGCACGATAAATTTTACCATATTTGCTCAAGATAGTAATGGAAATTCCCAAAATATGACTGGATCAATTAATTTTTATGACGACACAATACCAACCATCATAGGATATGAAAATACAGTCGATATTATTGAATTAGGTGAAAATTTATTTATAGATTTTTATGCCTATGATAATTGGGGAATATCAAATTGTATTTTTATTGAAAATAATGAATCCTATCAAATGAACAAATTAGGACTAAATTATTGGTACTTTGATGAATGGAATCCAAATGAGGTTAATACATTTAATTTTTCAATTGAAATAATTGATTTTAACGATAATAAATATATTATTAATGATTCTATCATAATTCAAGATACGACCAGTCCCTCATCTCCAGTATTTTTAAATTCCCCTACAGGAGAAATTTCAGGAACAGTATTTTTTGATTGGGATGATGGATTTGATGCTTCAGGTATAGCCTATTACATTTTAATTATCGATAATGAATCTAATATATTTGCCACTCCTGGTTATGTCTACGAAATCACGATTTATAATAATGGTTCAGAAACCAGTTTTTATGAATTAGATACAGAAATTTTACCTGGAAATTATTATTACTATCTTTACCAAGTAGATAACACTAATCATCTTAGTGCTGCTACCATGGGATCTTTTCAAGTAATAGAAAATATA
>CAYPTZ010000823.1:1030-2173 GCA_964413395.1 uncultured archaeon
GCAACAGCTCATATTATACTCAGCACCGCCCCAGAAAATATAATCGATATAGATCCAAACACAGGCAATTCTGATGAAAATACAGATATCCCAAGTTCTAAAATACCGAACTTTGTAATATATATATCTGCAATTATTGGTTTAGTTTCAATATCAGTGATTTCATATACAAGAATGCACCATCATTCAAATCACAAATTTGCCACAATCACAGATTTAGGGCTTAAGAATTCTATAAATGAACTCAAAATAATAAAAACTGAATCAATTATTTCACATTTAAATAAAGTTGATATAGCAAATTTATTTTCTGTTGAAGAAGCTAAACTTAGAACAATATCGATAAAGACTCAGGCATCAAAGGAAATGCATTCTTCAATTTCAAATGATTTAGTAGAAATCCAAAATAAAATCAAAAATATTGAATTGATTTTTAGTCAAGGAGCATATTTTGAAGCTATATTACAATATAATAATATCTCTGAAGAATTTTTAAAAATTGGACATCTTGAATCTGCTTTGCTTTATAAAAAAATAGCAAACAATGTTTTAGAAATTTCAAAAAAGAGAGATCAACTAGTGTTAGAATTCGAAGAATCATTTTCAAAATTAAATTATCAAGTCAAAAAAATCGAAGATTTAAAGACATTTTTTAAATTAGAATTAATAATTGATTTATCTCAAAAAATTAATGATAGAGAAACTGTGAAAGAATTTGAAGATATATTCATTTCACTAAATGAAGATGAATTACATTGAAAGGTCAATATTCAGTAAAAAGAATTTTATTTTTTTTTTATTAAAATAACTCCTAAAGCAATCTGAAATAATATAAGAAGCAAAATTCCAAGAATATACATTTTTTTTGTAATAATCTCTTTCTTGTACCGAATCCAATATCCCGTAAATGAATATATAAATATTAGAAACATTAGTCCCCAAATATAGAAATCAAAAGGTAAATAAATAACTAATATAATCCCTATAATAATAAATGTGAATGCTATTTTACTAAGGAATTTTGTCTGGTTAAAATTTTGATATTTATGTAATTCTTCAGCTTCTTTACAATTTTTACAAAAAATTGTTGAGTTATAAAGATCTTTAATTTATTGCTGACATATGACAAAAAGATATATTTAA
>CAYPTZ010000824.1:0-2168 GCA_964413395.1 uncultured archaeon
TAGCCAAATTCTTCAAACTACCGGAATACATAAATGCTACTACAATATTGGCCTATTATGGATTAGAATCGACTGGAGAGTTTAATACCCTTCCATTATTACATAGAATTTTACTAGATAATAAACATCTGTATTTGCCTCGTTGCGTTCAAAATAAAATTAAACTAGAAATTTTTGAAATCACAGATCTTCGTAAAGAGCTTGAAATTGGGGCTTATAATATTAGAGAACCAATACCTAATCCAAATTCTTTTTTATCTAAAAGTAACCTAAATTTAATTGATTTGATCATCATTCCAGGTCTAATATTTGATAATTATGGAAATCGATATGGATATGGAAAAGGATATTATGATTCTCTTTTAGAAAAATATAATGGAATTAAAGTAGCTTTTGCTTTAGATAAAGCAATTTCAGATATTCCCCTAAAAATACATTCAAATGATGTACCTATATCGATAATTATTACACCAAGTAAAAAAATTTGTATCTAATTTTTTTATAAATATTGATATATTATGTAAAGGAACTCAATATACATCAATAATAAATATTTATATTCTGTGTATCTTCTAATATTATATAAAAAAACATAAAAGTTCTATTACTTCCCTAAATGAGTTTTAATAGACTTAAAATCTCAGAGAGAATTTCATGCTTTACAGTCTTTTCTTTTATCAAAATAAAACAGGGTTATTATTATGGGAAAAATCATTTGGTAGTGAATTAAATGAAAAAACTGAATTAATCTCTTCTTTTTTTTCTGCAATTCAAAATTTTCTTAAAGAATTAATTTTAGATGGTTCGTTCCAGCAAGAAAGCAAAGGTTTGCAAGCGATAGATATGGGAAACTATTCAATTAGCATAACTGATATTCCTGAATTAGAAATTGATGTTGTTGTCATTACCGATAAAAACCAAGTAAAAATTGCTAAAAAATTTGTTTCTAAGATTATAAAATTATTGAAAGAAGAACATAAGGAAATATTTTTTGATTGGGATGGAGATCTGGGACGTTTTAATGTATTGGATTTAGAAATTTTACGTATATTACAAAATTATAAAGATTTAATGGGTAGCAGTGGGAAGTTTCTTGAAGAAAGCAATGAGATTATGGATGATATCATTGAGCAAATGCCTGAATTAGAATTGGAACAAAGATCTCATTATCTTGATGAATTAAATTTTTTAGATGAAAAATTGAATAATTCTAAAAATATTTTTAAAAAAATAGAATTGATGAATTCAAAACAAACTATTTTGCAAAAGCTCAAAGAAAAGGAAAAAATAAAAAAAATTCAACAAGAAAAATTCAAAATGTTATCAGAATTAGATAACACAAAACAAAAACTTTCATACTACTTAACTCAGACTAAACAATACATTTCCGATGTAGTTCAAAATTCTTATGGAAAAGGTCTTTATGATATCGATTATAAGAATGCGTATATGAATTTGTATTCCTTTTCAAGTAAACTAAAACAAATTGGAAATGATGAATTATCAAAAAAATATTATGATATTGCAAATATATTACTTAAAAAACCCACAAATCAAAAAGAAACCTTTTCAAATATTATTACAGATATACTGAATTTATCTGATAATGTAGATTCATATATCATAGAAGAATGATATTTTAGATTAATTCTTATAAATAATAAAAAATTTATCCATTAAATTTTCAGAATTATTTCAGAAGAAAATCCTGGGATCATACCTTCAAAATCGACTATTTCTTTACCCTTCGTTTTCTTCAAAATTAATCTAACACCTTCAAATTCATCGGCACATAAATTTTGTAATTTCTTATAAGCTATTTTTTTTCCATCAATTCCATTATCACGAATCATTTTTAAAATGAAATTTTCTTCAATAGATAAATTATCCATAATATTATCTAGTTTTTAAAATCCTAAGAAGGTACCAGAAGTATCAGTAGGTAATTGGGATATTTGATTCATAATCATAATCATGTTTATTAATATAAATATTGCACATAGTCCAAATGAAATATACAATCTCCAATTTCTCCCTTCTCTTTTCCAAGCTACAAAAGATACGATTAATCCTAAGAAAAGAAAAAGAAATCCTAACATGGGATTAATGAAAGAGAATACTGCCCCAATAAGGCTGTTGGTTAATGCAGATGATGATTGTCTGTATGT
>CAYPTZ010000825.1:0-2165 GCA_964413395.1 uncultured archaeon
AGGGTAATTTTTTTAATTCTTCCTCCAAACTTTTAATATCTTCAAAAGTAACCTCTTTTTTATAAGCAGAAGCGATATGATCGGAATTGTTGGGATCAAGTGGTAACTTAGTATTAATATTATCATCTTGCTTATCATCTTGTGGTTCTAAAATTATATTATTAGGATTATTTGGGGTGAAATTTTCACTTGTGTGAATTTCTTTTATTGGAATGTCAGGTAAAGAATTTAATTTTGATAACATTTCCTGTTCTTCAATTTCATTATTCTTTTCATCATTATTCGATTGAGATTGTAAATTGACTAAATTTACTGATGAAGAAATATGTTCACTCTTATTTTTTGGAATAGAACCAAAAACAGAATTCAGATGGCCTTCTTTCATATGCTTTACTTTAATCACAATTGATTCTGCTTGAGTAAGCAATTTTGGACGTAAATTTCGGGGACAATTAGGAGACTTTGTAAATTCGATTATATCTTTACAGATTTTTACCCATAATCCAACAGATTCTTTCGGATGAGTTTTTTCTAATAATTTTACATCCGTCATGCTTTTTTTTAATATTTTATTAAACTCAACCATTGTCCATTTCATATAAAATCACTCCAATTTTCATTAATAAGCGAAAGCAAATATGTATTTATAAAATTATATGAGGCCATTTATAAAAATAAATTGTAATATTCTCCTATCGTATAATTGCATAATTACACCGTGAACATAATTGATTGTTTTTATTGATAATAAATCCGCAATTTTGACAATATCTAAAATAGGCAAAATCTTGCCAATTATTTTCAGGAAACCACTTGCTATATGAATAAGTTTTTTGTATTTGTCTTGGTTTATCTTGGATAACTTCTTTTTTTTCCAAAATAATGGGTATTTTTTTAGAATGAGGTTCTATTACAATCTGGTCTTGAATTGAAACAGCAGAATTTTCTTCTGGTAGTAAAACATCACTAACAAGTACATCTTCCTCAGATATTACAGGGTCGGAGGAATTCACAGTGGTTGATTTTCCAATTATATCTAGTTGTGATATACTTTCCTTGAGATCTTTTGCACCACTTTCAACTTCAAAAGCTTTTTTCAATATTTTCATTCGATTGATAATATCATTCTTAGCTAAGCCAATGAGTGATTTCGCAAAAATAAATTGATATAAATTGATAAAAAACTGTGCTTCTTCATAAATTGAAAAAGAAACCATTGGAAGAATTTTTAAATGGTCTTCGGCTTCATCAAGATATTTTTTACGAACTGAGTTAAAATGAATGAGATTTTCTTTAATAGAGAATTTTTTTATAGATTTTATAAAATTTTGTAATTTTGGTTGAACATTTTGTTTAAATTTATTCAACAATGACAATGGAACTTTTTTTTCTTCAGAAGCAATATCATCTCGATTTATTAGAGCTTTACATATTTTTCGAACTTTCAACCATTTGATTAAGTAAGATTCAATAATTGAATTTTGATCAGAATTTAAATCTATTTTATTTATTTCTTCTAATAGAGTTAATAAATCATCTTTTTGTTTTATCCAGCTCATTTTTTAACAAATCCAACTTATATTTGAATAGAGAATCCATGTCTAAATTAATAGTGAATATTGATAAATACATCATTACATGTTAAAAAATTATCCCATTTTAATCTGTTATATAAAAAAATTATATTGTCCATTAAAAGACTCGTTATTCTTTAATAATAAATATGTAGTGTGTTTATATGGTATATTATTCAGAGTGTTTATTTGATGATAGATTAAATATTTCTTAATTCTTCAAGTAAAATTTTTGAATTAATTAATAAGGGAATTGGTTTTTCATTAGATGTAATTTTTAAAAAGGCACCCTCACCAATTTTACGACTTTTATAGTAAGATGTTGAAAAAATAGTTATCAATCTCCCATCAAAACAGGTCTTATATCCCTTAGTCAGTACTTCATGAGCCCGAACTACTAAGTCAAAATCATTTGCTTTCATAAATTGGTTAAATAATTTATTACCAAATTTATTTCTCCCAGTTTTCTCATCAATACGAAAATCATCAATAGTTTCATCAGGATCAGACCATAATAACCAATTCATTATGTTATCAAATTGATCATAACTCTCAACTTGATTTTTAATAGTATCTTTTATATTGAAAAGA
>CAYPTZ010000826.1:0-2165 GCA_964413395.1 uncultured archaeon
TTTAGCAAAATAAAAAAAAAGTCTTAAAGTGTAAAAATGACACAAGTTGATTTAAATTCTACACCTTTAAGTACATTAAATAATAAGGTTTTACTTCCGTTAAATAAAATTCCAAAGCAATGGCTTAACATTGCTCCATTTTTACCAGGAAAACCTTATCCCGTTTTATTACCAAATGGGATGCCCGCCGATTTAGATACACTGAAACACCTTTTCCCATCAGAATGCATTAACCAAGTAGTTTGTCCAGATGAATTTATTGAAATTCCAACTAGAATTAGAGAATTGTTAGCTTTAAATAATCGTCCAACACCTTTAGTTAGAGCTTTTCAATTAGAAAAAGTTCTTGGATTAGATTCAGATAAACAAAAAATCTTTTTTAAAGCAGAATATGTTAGCCCAACAGGAAGCCATAAAGCAAACACCGCTATTGCTCAAGCATATTATGCAAAACAAGATGGCTTGGAAGGTTTAACAACAGAAACAGGAGCAGGACAATGGGGTTCAGCATTAGCTATGGCTGGTAATTGGATGGATTTGAAAATTAAAGTATTCCAAATAAGGGCATCTTATAATGATAAACCTGGACGACGGGTGCTCATGCATAATTATGGAGCAGATTTATTGCCATCACCTTCAAATACAACAGAATCAGGAAGAAAATTTTATGAAAAAGATCCAAATCACCCAGGAAGTTTAGGTATTGCGATTAGTGAAGCTTTTGAACTCTCTACCACTGATCCAAATTATAAATATTCACTCGGATCTGTCTTAGATTTTGTTTGTTTGCACCAAACAGTTATTGGTCAAGAAGCAAAAGAACAAATGGCAATTGCTGGTGAATATCCTGATGTAGTTATTGGCTGCATTGGTGGTGGAAGTAATTTCAGTGGTTTAGCTTTTCCCTTTATGAAAGATACCTTGAAAGGTGATAACCCAGCAACTGAATTCATTGGAGCAGAACCCACAGCATGTCCATCTTTAACCAAGGGAAAATATACATGGGATTTTGGTGATTCAGCAAATATCGGTCCAATTGCAAAAATGCATACTTTAGGCCATACTTTCATACCTCCACCAGTACATGCAGGTGGTTTACGATATCATGGTGTCGCACCACTATTATCAATCATGCAACATCATAAAGTAATGACATCTCGAATGTACCATCAAACAACTGCTATTGCAGCAGGAGTATTAATGTCAAAAGCTGAAGGAATTCTTCCAGCAGTAGAAACAACTCATGCTATTGCATGTGTTATTGAAGTCGCTAAAGCGGCCAAAGAAAATAATGAAAAGAAAACTATCCTTTTTAATTTCTCAGGTCATGGATTTTTTGATACTCATGCATATAAAGCACTTCAAGAGGGAAAACTCATTGAATATGAATATCCAAATCATGCAATAGAAGATGCATTAAAAGATTTACCTCAAATTGATGAATCAAAATTCATGTAATTGTTTTTTTTTTTTTTTTTATAATTTATAATACAATTTTAAAATTTTATTATAAATAAAAATAAAATTAAAGGTTAAATTAATTTGAATATTATTTATAATATAATCGAAAAAAGTATTGGAAATTTTTCAATTCTATAAAATTGAAAATAATATCAATCGACATAATTCCAAAATGAATAAAAAAAAAAAATGTTGTGGGAAAAATTTCAATACTATTAATTCCCTTTCTTCATTTAGGGATTAGGAATCTCAAGATTTTTAATTAAAGATTTCTATTTTTTTTTCTATTATTTGATTTTTGTGGGAAAAAAGTTAGAGTTTCACCATATATTGAGTCAGATTTCTCCCAATTCATGAAGTATTTGCATAATATTTAAATATTGAAGTAGTGATATTATATCTATAATTAAAATTTCTGCGGAGGATTTTAATTAGAAAAAGTGAATATTATGGCAAAAAAAACAGCACCAAAGAAACAACCTGCAACTAAAAAAGCAGCACCTAAAAAAGCAGCTTCACCAAAAACACGTTCTGCTTTTATAGCTAAAGCTCCTATCCGGAGATTAATGAAATATGAAGGCGCTCAATTAGTTGCTGAAAATGCAGTTGAAATGTTAATTGAAAAATTAACAGAAGCAGGAATGGCTTTAACCAAAGAAGCAGTTAAAATTGTTAAAGCAGATAAACGAAAACGAGTTACTGCT
>CAYPTZ010000827.1:0-2165 GCA_964413395.1 uncultured archaeon
CCATGCAATTAATTGACGAATCTCTGCAAATTAGTTCCAAATTTAAACTTAACATGTATACTGCATGGGCTCTAACTCATAAAGCAATGGCTTTGCATTATTGGGGTAAAAGTGATGATGTTCCCTCTCTTCTTTTAATGAGTATTAAAATTTCAAAAAAAATAAAAAATATACATTGTGAAGATTATGCCCTTACTATTTTTGGTGCTTATTCATTAGCTAAAGGAAATATAAAAAATGCGCTAAAATATTATCAAGAGAGTTTAAAATTAAGGAAAATTAGAGGTAATATTTATGAAATAGTGTATGTTTTATGTGATCTAGCCAATTTATTTAGTCAAATGGGAGATATAAAAAAAAATGAATACTATCTTAATGAAGCTTTAAAATATCCAGAAGTCGCGGATCATCCTTTAATTACACCATTATTGCTAATTACTCGAGCAATATTCTCGCTAGAAAAAGGTGAATATTCTATATCTAACGAACTATTAAAACAAGCCCTTATATTATTTAAGAAAATTAAAGATAGTGAACAAATTATGCGTTGTTTTCACTATTTGATTTCAATTGAATTGTTAAATAAAAATAATAATAAAGTATATGAATATCTTGCGAAAATTAAAAAATGGTCCGATTCAATGCCTGATCATCTTCAAATTCAACAATTTGCCTTATTAGAAAAAGCAATTATCTACAAAAATAGTCGTGATACTTATAAAGAGTTATTTGCTAAGAAATTTTTACATAATTTCGTATTCAAGGATATCCAACATCCTGATTTCAGAATAGAAGCCTCTATTTGCTATATTGAATTGTTGGTTAAAGAATTAAAAATCACTAAATCTTATGACACAGTGCAATTAATTGAAAATATCAATGATGAATTAATGCAATTTGCAGTAGAAAATAACAAATTTACTCTGATTAGTGAACTTTTTCTCTTCAAGGCTCATTTGGAGGTCATCAATTTAGCTTATAATAAAGCAATGGAATATTTTACAAATGCAATAAAAAATGCTAAAAAAAGTGGATTAGATTTGTTAATAATCATTATTTCGAACGAATATGATAAGATCTTAAAGATTTATTCCAATACTAAAAATTTTCAACGATATAAGGTTAGTTTTCGTGAAAAAATTAGAGATTTTGATTTTTCTTTTCGTTTTTCTAAAATGACGCGAAATTTACAAATTTATATTCCAGAAAAAACTGAAATTCCTATATTTCTTGAATTTTGGACTATTTTTGGTAAAAATTTGACTAATGTTGTATTTGATCATAATAATATTACTCTTAAAACAGAAATTGACAACTATCTCGAAAATGAACTTGGAAAAAAAATCCAAAATGAATTTATTCTAAATGAGAAAATTGATAGAATGAAACAAGGATCATTCACTATTATTAAAGATAAAATCAACAACGTCAGAATAAAATATGGGTTTCACGGCCCTTCTTATGAAGCAACTAAAAAATTAGATTTGTTCATTCAATGTCTTGAAAACGATACTATATTTAATATATTTATTGATAAAAATGGTGAAAAAATATCTGAAAAAATAAAAATTTTGCTAAACAAAAAAGCTAAAGAAATTTTCCTCTAATTGTCATATTACCTCTCCCATGAAGAATGAGGATTCAAATAGATTTCTTTTTTTTGAATAGTTTTTTTTTCAACTTCTAAAATACGAGTTTCTAAAAGATTTATTAATTTCAGCATAGATTCTGCTGATTTACCATACTTCCAATCATTTTGAGGTATATTTTGTCTCCTATTTGAAATTATTCTTCCAAGTATTCCAACCACAACAGAATTATCAGGAATATTTTTAGTTACTACAGAATTTGCTCCAATTTGAACATTATTACCAATAACTATCGGTGCAAGAATTTTAGCTCCTGCCCCAATGATTACATTGTTTCCAATTGTAGGATGTCTTTTTCCCGATTTTAAACTTGTACCTCCTAGTGTAACTCCTTGATATATAGTCACATTATTACCTATTTCTGCTGTTTCGCCTATAACAACACCTGTCCCGTGATCTATGAAAATTTATTCGCTAATTTTTGCACTTGGATGAATATCAATTCCAGTATCATGTTGTGTTATTCCAGATATATATCGTGGAATAAATGAAATATTAAGAAGCCAAAAGAAGTGA
>CAYPTZ010000828.1:0-2165 GCA_964413395.1 uncultured archaeon
ATCATTGAAAAGCTATTCTTGAAAGAAGAGAAAGAATGGAATGCTGCTAAATTAAGGGAAGTGGCTAGCATAAAGAAATTAGCGAGTCTTGAAAAAGACTATAAGAATCTCCTAAAAGAGGAAGCATTTATAAAATGCGAAGAAATTGTTCAAGAGGCTTTTAAATTACTCGATTCTCTATTGGATGATACAATACCGAAAAAATGGAATTCAATTAAGAAGAGTTTTGAAAAATTGAAAACGGAACATGAAGAAAAGCAAAGGAGATTAAAAGAATTAATTAAAGAAACTGAAACAAAAGCGAACGAAACGGAAAATAAATATGAGGCTTTACTTACTCAGAAAAAAATTGTTGAGGCTCATGAACTAGTAAATAATTTTAAGCTTGAAATGCAAAATACTAATGTCGATTTGACGACCATCCCTATCATTGAAAAGCTATTCTTGAAAGAAGAGAAAGAATGGAATGCTGCTAAATTAAAGGAAGAAGCTAGCATAAAGAAATTAGAGAATCTTGAAAAAAATTATAAAAAGGCTCTCAAAGAAGAAGATTATCCTCAATGTGAAGAAATTGTTCAAAACACTGTTGGTTTATTGGATTCTATCTTGGATGATGCAATTATAAAAAAATGGACTAAATTTAAGGATGATTATATCAAAAAGAAATTAGAATTTGAAGAAAAGCAAAAAAAATTGAACGAACAAATATCTACATTACAAGAAAAAATAGAAATTAGTCTGGATAAGAATTATTTAACCGAAGTTATTGATAATTGTAAGGAACTTTTAGAATTAGCAGATAAAAATGAGAAACCAGAAATATCTACTAAGTATTCTTCAATATTGGAAGATAGCATGAAAGAACTTGAAGAAACAAGAGAGATTATCGATACACTAAAGGAAGAAATCCTAACCTTAAAAGAAAAAGGAGAGTACAAGAAAGGGGTAGGGAAAATAGATTCAATGTTAGAAGAATTAGAAGGTCCCGATTTTATCAACCAAAGTGAAGAATTAGAAAAATTAAGGGAAGAACTTTTAGGTGAACGTGAGAATCGAATAAAAATTGAAGAAGAATTAAAGGTACTAGAAAATAAACTAACTACAAGTCAGGAAAGCCATTTATTTAAAGAAGCGGAAATCACGTGCGAGAAAATCATTAATAAATACCAAGAAATGGGTAATGAAAAGCTAGTTAAACAATATAGTAAAACCATTGAAGAAATTAAGAATCAACATATTGAAACAATTGAAATTGTTGATTCTTTAATAAAGGAGATTATTAAATTACAAGAAGATGGAAAGATAAAAGAAGGTATAGCAAAGATAGATTCTATATTTGAGGAAATACCCCCTGAGGAGTTTCCTGAAGAAAACTCAAAGTTAAAAAATATAAAAAAGATTTTAATTGCAAAGAATGAGGCAATATTAAATTTTAATAACGAATTGAATATTTTAGAGAATGAATTGTCTAAAAGTCAAAAAGAAAATAACTTACATGAAGCCTTAACAATTTGTGAGAAAATCATTCAAAAATCAAAAGATATTGGTAAAAAGGATATAGAGAAGAAATACAATAAAATTGAACAGGACCTCAAGAAAAGTATTGAAAATAAAAAGACTAAAATAGATTCTTTACTCGTAGAAATTTCAAGTTTAAAAGAAAAGAAAGAATTTGAGGAAATTGTAATTAAGATTGACTCAATCGTTGATGAGATCCCAGAATCCATCTTTTCTAAACAAAAAAAAGAGTTCTTTAATATTAAAAAGGAAATTATTAATGAAATTGAGAAAGCTAAAAAGATTCTAGAAGGGATCAAAGAATTAGAAGAGAATCTCTCTATTAGACAAAAGGAGAATGATTTACATGAAGCATTAACTATTTGTGGAAATATTATTCAAAAATCAAAGGATATTGGTAAGAACGATATAGAGAAAAAATATGATAAAATTGAACAGGATCTCAAGAAAAAAATTGAGAAAAAAAGGAATAAGATTGATTCATTGCTTGAAGAAATCTCAAATTTAAGAAAAGAGAAGAAACTGGAAGATATTATTACCAAGATTGATTCAATGGTTGATGAGATCCCGGAAACTATATTTTCAAAACAAAAAGAAGAGTTTGTTAAAATAAAAAAGGAAGTTATTAGAGAACTTGAGAAAGATAA
>CAYPTZ010000829.1:0-2163 GCA_964413395.1 uncultured archaeon
GGATTATAATTTGTACTACAATTATCTTGCCCATCGGTTAAAGTTACTAACCATTTTTGATTATCTTGAGGTAATGATTTTAGAACACTAATTCCTGTTGCAATTGCATCATAAAATTTCGTTTGATAGGGTGAATGGCGAATTGATTTTATAGTCGATCTAATTTCATCAACATTTCCAGATTTTTCAGTTGGAGGTAAAATTGTAATTATTTCAGAATGAAATCCAACAATCGAGACAATATCATCACTATTGATTACCGTATCAAACACTTCTAATGCACCATTTCTAGCCGCGGTCATTTTACCATGACTTTCCATAGAACCAGATAAATCAATTACAAAAACAACATCTTTTTTCTGACTTAGTAGTTCTCTAATTTTTGCAAGTTCTGATTGAGCCTTATGCAAATGTGATATTTTGTCTGAAATTTCATATAATTCAACCATTTTTATCAGAATATTTTGCATTAGAGGATAATTTTGTAGAGTTTCGGCGAATTTTAGTGATTTCTTCAAATAATCTTCAGCTAACTCATATTCTTGGACTCTCAATTTCAATCGACCTAATTGGAATAAATCTTCAGCTAAACCAGGTGTATTATTTAGTTTTTGATCGGTGGTATATGCTTCATTTAATCCTTTTAGAGCTTGGTCTAAATTATTCCCTAACATATTTAAAATTCCAATATTTCTAATACGAATAGCAATTTCTAATTCATTCCCCAATTTTTTATCAATAGATAAGGCTTTTTGAAGATCTTTAAAGGCATTTTCCCAATTTTCTAAAGTCATGTATAAAAGACCTCGATTATTAAATCTTGAAGCTAACGCGTTATCATCCTCCAATTTTTGACCCAATTCAATGGATAAGTTGTATTCTTCTAAAGCCTTTGATAAATCACCCCAACTTCTGTGAATATTTCCTAAATTATTATAACATGTCGCAATACCTTTTGTATTGTTAACAGTTTGGAACAATTCAAGAGCAGCTTGATAATTTTTATAGGCTATTGCTAAATCTCCTTTATAATATGATTTATTTCCTAACCTCATAGTTATCAATAAATTTTGGAAAGAAAGTGCCAATATTCCAATTTCATCTTTCTTGTGCCGCTTATCTAAAGCTATTTCTTGAGTTAAATCCCCTTGGCTCATACGTTCTATTGATGAAGTTAAATTTTGAATTGGTTCAGTAATTCTTTTTGAAATAATCCAAGTTGCATATATAGTTCCTGTTATTAAAATTGCTATTATAATAATTGACCAGATAATTGAAGGAAGAATTTTTTTAGACAAATTATCTTGCAAAGATAAACCTGATGTTATAATTTCATCGTAGGGCACAATTATTGCTGTATAAAGCCCCCCTTTCTTAACGGGCGTATAGGCAATTACCCAATCTTTATTTTCTTTAGTAAAATTTGCAATTTGGGACTTTCCAGATTTCATTGAACTGATAATGGAAGTCATTTGAGCAGAATCCGTTTCTAGTTCTTGTATTGTTAAATAATCATCAGACATTTTTAAATCGGGATGAATAATTCCTAATTCATTATCATTAAATGTAACTATATATCCTGATTCATATATTGGAGTGGAATCCAAAAATGTTCGCAATGTATTAATTTGCACTTCAATTGCCACACTTCCAATATATTCTGAGCCATTATAAACTGCTTTTCCAATATACATTGAAGGTCCAAGAAAATTAATTTTTGGATTTGAATATATATATTGAGCTGGAGTTGTCGATGATAATTGATACCAATCTGAAGTTCTTAAATCTTCATTTGCATTTCGACCATTTTCAATATAGGGAAACACTCGAGATAATCCATTTTTAAAAATAAATTCTATTGAAGTATAATATGGATTATTAATTAACACTTGCGCTGCAATATAATCTACATAAGCAGATCGGTTAAGATATAATTCTTGGTCTTCATCGATAATGGAAATATTCACATAATCAGAATATTCTAATGAAATATCATTTCCATATAAAGAAGATGATTCTAAAGCAGGTTGAGTGACTGAATCTCCTTGCCGATATGAGTCACGATTATTTAATACGGAAATACTTTCATTAAATATTGCTTCTTCATAAGTTTTTATTCGATCAAGATCGTTTTCAACCTGCGAAAAGAAGTTATTAAGAAAA
>CAYPTZ010000830.1:0-2160 GCA_964413395.1 uncultured archaeon
TTAAATCAAACGATTTCATCAAGAAGTAAAACCATGATTCTACTTTCCAAGATATTTTTTCATGAATATTGTAATCTACAATGAATTTGGCATTTTTTGGATGAACATTGAAATATAGAAGTGTTTCTGAAGAAAAAAAAGTTTTTAAAACGTCAAAAAATTGCATTAAATCCTCGCTTTTATATCTTTGAAGAGAAAAATGATTGTCAAAATAATAATCCATAAAGTGTTCTATAAATTCAAAATTCCATATTTCAGGTATGGATGTTATTAATTTAATTATTTCTACAATTAATCTTTCATTTTTTTTGATCTCTTCGAATAAAATAAGATCATAACAATATTTGGATATATTTCGATAGGAAATTTGAATATAATCACTTATATTTGACTCAGAAATTTTGAATAAAAGAGCGTGTAGGAATTTTTGGGTAAATATTGGATCAATAAGTCTTAAAATCAGACAATTCACTGGTTTAATAGGTAATTTAGAATATAATTTAATCAACAAATCGAATTGATTTTCTTCTATAGATCTTTTTACTAAAGGATAGAATATTTTCGCTGAAATATATTCATTGATAGTATGGTTACGATTAAGATCCTGATATGGAGTTTCATAAATAAAAGAAAGAAATCCATCAATATTTTGAGAAGAAATCCCAATATCCTTTAATAAATCAAGATCCCCAAGTGAAATCAAATCTTGTTCAACCTTTTCATTATGGATGTGCATTTTTTGTAGTTTTTGTTTTAAATCATCCAATTTTTCTCTCATTTGGGAACTATTATCATTTTCTTTCAAAGTTTTGATGTTTCTTTTTAATGATAGATATGAATTCCAGCATTCATTATTAAAAGGAGATAATTTTTTATTTCGGGCTTGAAGAACTTCCAATTTTAGTCTTGAAAATCTTAAAGATATATCATCAGGAAGTAAACCAAATAGATCGAATTTCTTATGTGTAATACTACTGTTATTGATCGCCATTTGGATAGCGTGGAACCCGACTGAAAATTGTTGGGGATCATCCTTAAAAATAATATCAAAAATCTCTTGAGCATTTAATATTCCTGATGATGATTGAATATCTCTGGCAAGAAAATCATAGAAAAATAGTTCATGGATGAAATGAGGCTTTTCCAGACTCCCTGACATTAAACCAATATTTTTAACAAATTCAAATTTTACATCCGATGTGGTTAAAGGTTCGTCTTTATAGATTTTTATAGCAATTTCAGTACAGTTCGAGATTAAATCATTATAAGTATAATTTTCGAAGGTATTTCCTTTATTTCGAGAATATTGGAGTAATTTATTGTAGTATTGAGTGAAGATTTTATGTAATTTTAGTGAAAAATCCGCTTTAATCAATTTATTTGTGGAATCCTTAAATCGAAATAAATTTCGTGCAATTGAAAAAAACATAGGTGAAAAAAATATCTCTTCTATTCGATCTCGTTGAAAGAAAAAATTAAATAAATACACTTTATCATCTACATTGACATTATCAGGTAATCCCAATTGGGAAAGGAAATATTTTTCCGGATATGAAATTGTTCCGATATTTATAGATGAAATTTTATTTTTTATCACTTCCTGTAATTCAAAATTGGTTCGAGATGTCAGTATAACAAATATTGAATCGTGGACGAATTGGGCGCATAAATCTAAAATAGCAATCCGAGTAAGTGGAAATTTAATTTCATCAATACCATCAATAATTAATAACATTTTTGCTTTTTGTTTCGAACAACTATTTCTTTTAGCTTTAAAGAAGTCTTCGTGTTGTTGGAATTCATCTGTAAGCAACCCTCGGATTGTTTTCGATTGAATATTCTTTCCACTAATCAGTAACGGAACTAAATTTGTTTCATTATGTAGATACTTATGAGCAAATTTCTTAAAAAGTACTTCAACAAAAGTAGTTTTTCCCATTCCTATTGATGCATCAATTAACCACGCAAATTCAGACCATTTTTCTTTAGGTTCGAAGGATTTATTGTATTTTTTGATTTGTTCTGTAAAAAAAATGAACATATCTTCCTTATTAGGGCTTGTTGTTGTATTTACTAGGGGTAAAACAAAATCATTGTTGTTTCTCAGTTTGGATTGAACATGATCAAGTGTGGTTATAAAATCTCGTTCATTATAAAAGG
>CAYPTZ010000831.1:0-2157 GCA_964413395.1 uncultured archaeon
TAATTATTTTCTGATTTAACAATTTTAAATCTTATTTTTGGTATTTTATTTATATCTACTTTGAACAAAGCGTAACACTCTTTCACGTCTATGCCTACTGCATATTGCCTAGCTTTGTAGTCGCACAAACGAACTGATCTGTCTTTTAAATCTCTTAAAAGATCGATAACTTCCAAATCTGGTATGAGCTCGTCGCAAGACTTGTCGTATCCTTTAAAAACGTTAAACATAGCGTGTTCCCGGATTCTTTTATCGATAGCTTTGTGGTCTTGTGTCAAGATAGCTAGTATTACTAACCCACCAGATTTACCTCCTGATTTCATAGCGTGTTCTCTCAACTTGTGACGTATCGTGAAATAAAATTGCGTCATGTTAACGTTATTACTTCCCATAGATCTCCTAGAGTCCAATATCGAGACAAAATCGTCCAATATCCCGTAATGTATCATTTTACTAGAACTCTTGATCGCCTCTACTGCTGCAAACATGTCCTTAAGCTTGAAAAAATCTACGTTATCTCCCCACTGTTCTAAAGCGCGACCTGCAAAATACTCTGCAAACGTAGTTTTTCCAGAACCAATCGGTCCAACTATATTAAAATGCTTGAACTCAAAATGATCTGTCGGAATTTTCTGACTAACAGGGAACCCTAAACTCTCATTCTCAAAGTCTGTAGTATCGTGAATAGGTAATTCGTAATTTTCTCCCGAATAATAATCGAGCACGTTTCCGCTATTAAATCGCGCCATGAACTCCCAACTCCCTTAATTTTTGTATTAAAAATTCTGGTATTTCTTTGTTTTCGCTTTTCAACCTTTTAACCTCTTCTAGAAACTCGACTCTCATTTTCTCTAAAATAGCATCAGCTCTAACGTCTCCTACTCTTTTATCGTTAAAATCTGCCAATTTCCGAGTTCGAACAGAACCAAGGCCAGCTTTTACGCCAAGCTCGTCAAACGCAGCATCCAAACCAGAACCAACACCGTCTTCGACGTTAAGTCCTTCGCTTCTAGCTTTTCTAGCTTCCGAGTACAGATCTAACAACTGTCCGTGATAATAATCAGTATCAACCTTTTTCGTCCTTCTATCCATGACTAAATGTGCTAACATTTCGATATTGCTGTACATCTTACCTTTAAACTCGTTAATTTTAGAAGATAAAACGTCCTTACCTGTCTTACCAATAGTTTCGTAATCTAACTCAGTGTAATGATTTATGAGATCCTTGATATCTTTTAAATCTCTTGAAAATAAAAATATTCTACAACCAATTGGATAATCTTCAGGCCTCACTAACACTCTAGCATTTCTACTCTTCGCTTTTATCTTCTCTAATTCTTCTAAATCGCAATTAATACAACTTAAAGACATTAAATCTTTAAAATAAAAGTAAGCATCGTCCCATCTACTTTCTTTAATGTAATACTCGATAATTCTTTCGTGAATCCCGAATTTATTTAAATGTTTAAGGCATGGCGCTTCGTCACAAATCTCTACGTTTCCGTCTTTGTCTTTGTAAAAACATTTAAAATCACGACATCTATTTTCTTTTTCTGAATTTTTTAGAGATTTTCGTCTCTTATCGTCGTTTCTTTTACTCACTCATCGTCCACTCTTTAAGTTTCTGTTTCAGCTCCTGATGGAACTAATTTTAATTTTTCTAAAATTTCAGACATGTTGATGTTAGATCTTTGTCCAACCATGGAAATCAACTGTTCAATAGCTTGAATTAACATGCTTAATTTTTCAGTTTGAGTCGCTTGTTTTTCCATTTCAAGTTTTCTCAAAACCATTTCCAATTTCTTGTCCCACTCTCTGCCAACTATATCTCCTGCTAGTTCTTCAAATATACTTCTTATAGAGTTTCTCGTTTTTTCTTGTGTCTTAAGCATTCTTACGCCTAGTTTTCTGACTTCGACATCTACTGATTCTTCAACAGTGTGTAATTGCTCTCTTACGTTAACGTACTCTTTTTGCATTCTCGCGTTTTCTTTTTGTAATCTAAAAATTGTTTCTGCAAACTGTTTGTTTCTTTCTAAATACCCATGTCTTAAATCTCTTATTTCTTGTCTAGTTTTTCGTATCATTTCCCAACCTACTAACTCGTATTTTTCAACGTTAACGTGTGGATTCAATATCATATCATATAACTTGTCG
>CAYPTZ010000832.1:0-2156 GCA_964413395.1 uncultured archaeon
TACAATAAAAGAAGCAATTAAATCATATGAATTAGATACTGAAGAATTATTAGCAAATATAGATAATCTAATAAAAGAAAAACATTCAATAGAATTAAATAATGATGAAACAGAGAAAAAATTAAATGCACTTATAGAAAGAGAAACTGAAATACAAATTAAATTAGATTCAACTGAAGAATCATCCTTAAAACAAAATTTAAAGCAATCAGAAAAACAACTTAAAAAATTAAATAAGGAATTTATGGCAATTGAGATAGAATACACTAAAAAAATGACTAGTCTTAATGAGACTATTAGTTCCAGCCGAAAAGAAGCACAAAATCAATTAAATATTAAATCAAATGCCATTATAAAGACATCTGATTCTATAGTAAATTTAACAGAAGAACTAAAAACAAAAGAGAATGATGCTAATATTCTAGAAGCAAAAATCACCAAGAAAAGTGTTGTTGTTGCAGGATTAATGGAAGAAAAGAAAAAATTTCTATTTGAAGTATCTGAAAATAAAACTAAATTAGGACAATTAACAAATGATCTTTATCCATTACGAATGAAATTAAATACGAATGATATAAAATCTTCGGAATTGGATATGAAAATTCTCGAATGGAAAACACACGTACATCCTGATATAGAAGTTTCAGATGAAATGTTAAGCATAAGTCAGGAGAAACACTCTCTTGAAATTGAACGATTAAATCAACAAAAAACAAAACTTGGGGCAATAAATCTCCGAGCGATTGAAAAATACGCTGAAATTGAAAAAAGATTCGAAGAACTTGAAAAGAAAAATGAACAAGTAATTCAAGAGCGAGAAGCGATTTTAGAATTTATAGAAGCGCTAGAAAATGAAAAATTAAAGGTTTTTATGAATACATACAATGCTATTAACAAAAATTTTGGATATATTTTCTCTCGTTTATCTCCTAGTGGTGAAGCAGGATTGGAAATTGAAAATCTTGAAGATCCTTTTGATGGAGGAGTGCAAATTTTAGCTCGACCAGGTGAAAAAGAACGATGCAATGTGATGGCATTATCTGGAGGTGAAAGGACATTGACTATAATTGCATTGATACTTGGAATTCAAATGCATGTTCCATCTCCTTATTACATTTTAGATGAAATAGATGCAGCTTTGGATGATGTAAATGCTGCGCTTGTTGCAGATATGATTAAAGAATTATCTGAAAGGTCACAATTTATTATAATTACGCATCGAGATGTCACTATGGCTCGCGTAGATCATTTATTAGGAGTTTCTAATATAGAAGGAATTACTTCAGTAATTAATCTTTCTATAAAAAACGTCTTACGCCATCTAAATGAAGAAAGCCAAAAAATTGAGAAAGCTGTTTAATTTAAAATAGAATCTTTCTTATAGAATAATGATTTGGATAACTAATAAATTATTTTAATAGAATCCATTAAAAATATGATAATATACCAAATAATTTTAATAATCTAATCGAGGAAAATAAATGCATCTTGAAGAGCAAATTGAATTTATCAAAGATAAATTTCAAATAAATGAAATTAGTAAAGATATTCTTGATATTGATCTATTTCCTAAATTGAAATTAACGATCAATCTTAAAAAGTATCCAAAAAAACCTAAGTTTACAATATTAAAATCTCTTCCCAAACTTTTAAGAGATTTTGAAGTATTTGTTCCAAAATTACGAAATTGGGATCAAGTTAATCCTCCTATTTTGGTAGAGATAATTGAAAGTATAAAAAGGACTCTCAAATCAATAACGGGAACTGTAGTTTACATATCGGAAAATTTATTTAAAGAGTTATGTCATATTTCAAAAAATAACCATCCAAAAGAATCATTTTATGTTTTAAGGATGATAAATGGAATATTACATGAATATATTCATGCACCTCAAATGTCCTCATCAACTACATCAGCGATATTTTACCCTCATAAAATAGGGAGAGATACCTCAATAATTGCTTCATTTCATACTCACCCAAATGGGAATTTTCATCCTAGTCAAGTAGATCTTCAATCATTCAGAATGAAGCCAATAAATATAATTTTAGGTGCACCTTATAATATTACTTCTTTAGGATTTTATGATTCATTAGGAAAACAGATAAATTTTCAATTAATTGGTGAAATATAATATTTTGATGATATCTGTATA
>CAYPTZ010000833.1:0-2153 GCA_964413395.1 uncultured archaeon
GACAACAAAAAAAGCATATCCTGAAATTGAATTTGAATGGGTCTTCCTAGCAACCCCTCTTATATTTATAATGACAATTTTATTAGGCTATTATCTTGATAAATTAAACATCTCGACCCAAGATCAACGGAAAAGTAATGAAATGACGCATAGATACTTATTGACAAGTGATATTAAAAGTCAGGAATTCCAACTTATGCAAACCGAAATGCTTTTATTAGGGCTTAAATCTTTGAAGCAGGACAATGAAATTGATGTTGATTTATTAATGGCAAAATATGAGAGCTATGTGAAAAAATGGCATTCACCTGAAAATTGATAATTCTAAAATAAAAGAAGTATAAAAATTAGAAACACTTATAACTTTAAAATGAATCTTATCCAAGATAGAGTGAATTATATCCACCTAATCCATCCAATATTATTGTTTCTCCTTTTTCATTCCATTTTTTTATTAAGTCCAATAATTCTTCTTCTGATATTTTTTTCATAAACATATTTGAAATTATTTCTTTTGATAATTTTCCAATATAGTTCAAGGAATTATTCTGAACAAATTTTGCCCAATACATTGCTTTATGATCTCCAAATTCATAAGTGCCAAAGGAAATAGAATTTAATAATAGAGCAGGCGCACCAAATTCTTTCACTCTTCGATAAAAATTATCATTTCCTATCCCACCCTCACAATTTGAAATTAATGGGAATGTCCCATTATCTTTCACCACATTTTTTGTATTTTCAATGGCCTTTTGTGATTGATATAACGTTTTATCTAGTGGTGATCCTACTAATGATATAATATGATCAACTTTTTTGGATAATCTATATGTAAAAATATCAACTGATGCTTGTTGGGCTTTTTGAAATGCGTCTAATAAAATTCCAATTGAAAGATAATAAATATCTTCATCATGATTTATCATTTGAATGGATAATATTTTATTTATTTCAACACCTAATTTAGCTGCTTCTAATAGGTCTTCAAAAACAGGATTATTCTTAGTAATTAATATTTTTGATTCGGGATTTAATGGCCAAACTATGATTTTTTTCCACAGTTATACGTCCTGCTAATCCAGATATTATAGATTTCACCCCTCCCGTAAATCCTGCAAAATAATGAGGTTCTACACTATTAATTGTTAATATAAAATTAGTTTGACGAACTATTTTTTCAATATAAACTTTAGTTCCTCTGCTAGTTTTTCCTACATACTCTAAATCTTGCTTTTTATCACAATCATGAATTAATACTCTATCTAAGGTATTACTTCCAGCAAGAATTTTTGCTTTTTCGAGAGAAATGGGTTTATGGGTGCCTGATGCAATTATGAATGTGACTGGATAAATAATCTTTCCAGAATGCCTTAAATATTTGATTATTCTATGGCTTGGTGTTGACCTGTCTAAATCATTAAGTATTATTAATGCATCCTTGGGAATTGAAGGAAAATCATCTAAAATATGAATTATTTCTTTGTCACTTAAGATTTTTGTAGTTTTTGGTGAAATATGATAATTATTAGCATTATTATCTTGAATTTGGCTTTTTAATTTATATAAGAAGTTACAATCTATATTGATTCCCTTAATTTGCATTAATATTCAGCTTATTTGCTAATATATAATTAATATTTTTAATATTAGATAAATGAGATTTTTGTCAAAAATAAGAATTCTTATTAAGATTGTATGAAATAATTAATAAAAAAATAATAAAAAAAGAGGTTTTGGAGATACTTCATATATACAATCTCACTTTAGGTTAATGAATGTTTATATTTTTCATTCAAAAAACAATGATAACATCCTTGAAAATATTGGTTATTGAGTTCTTATGTACTAGCGTAATAATATATGAAAATCCAAAAGCAATGATTAAAAATGAATAAATAAAAATAGGAAAGCAAAAGCTAACCAAAATGAAAGCCGAAATATCTCCAATTCCTCCCTTCTTGAATTTAACATTCATTACCTTACGAGAAAATTTCTTCATTCTTGTTTTGTATGATGTTATATTCTTGGTAAATTAGATATCTTTCAATTGGTTTTTTGCCGATCCTTAATATTATTATAATGCCTAATCACCTTTATTAAGTTTTGGTCAGATTTTTATTAATTATTTGGGTCAAAATTGCGATGTTTTTGTA
>CAYPTZ010000834.1:0-2152 GCA_964413395.1 uncultured archaeon
TTTAAGTATTAAATCAAATTCAGATAGAAATTGACCATATTTAATAAAAATCAGATCATATTGCGCCACTTTGAAATCATGATTGTGCTCTCCCTCATAGTATGCTCGATGAAGAATAGTTATAACATCAATTAACATAATCTTATCCTTTTCGCTAAGGATTTTGTTACTTTTGCTAGTATCAATCAATTTTTCCTTGAAAGAAAATACTTTTCCTTGAAAATTTATTGGAATATTAATTTCTAAACTTTTAAAAATTTTTAATATAAAAATTTCTACAATAGATTTGATATTTTCAACATTTGCAGTATTTTTTGTTATTAGCATAATTTCTTTCTGATTTGCATCAAGATTGTATAAAGAAATAGAATTAGGCATTAACCAATAATCTCCATCAAGGAAATAAAAAAAATCATCATCTAAACGTTTACTTTGAGGATTTTTTATAAATATTCCGAGATTTTCCATTAAATTCGGATCATTAACAATCGTTTGAGCAAAATATGGGGCAGATCTTCCATTGCTAAAAAATAACCGATCAAGAAGATCCAAGAACTTCATAAATTTTTCTACTTTAATTTTTTCATCCTTGATATATATATTGTTTGAATTTGGAGCAATATTAAATGAAGATTTAATATCCTCCTTCAGATTATTTTCATATAAAAGTCTTAAAAATTCTTCCTGTTTAGTTGGGTTTTGAAAAACGATTTTATTTAAATTTTTTCTAATATCATCCCCAATTTCTACGGTTTCGATAATAATTCTAATAATATTTAATGCATTCATCTCTTGATACCTAAATTTATCCATATCTGGAGCAATACTCGTCCCTATTTTTTTGATTATTTCTGGAATCATTTTATTTTGTTTAACTTTCTTTATCAATATAATTTCAGTGATTTGAAAACTATAACCTGAACATAATAAAGACTCGATTATTTCAGGATCGTTGGTGTCATCCCCGATCATTAGCAGATAACTTTTTACCATTGATCGATTTACATTTGATAAATTTAAATCATTTGTTAACCATTGGACTACTTCTTTTAGACGTGAAGATGAATCAATAAAGGTCTGTATCACCTCACGAAAATGCGATTCTTTAATTTCGTGAGACAAGTATGATCCTAACATTTTATTAAGCATATTATTTACAGTATCTTCTCCATTTCGAATCTTTTCCTTGATTTGATTACATAATAAATTTGAATAGAAAACATTTTGAATTTCTTCCTCATCCATTTTAGAATCATCTTCAAAACTCTGTATCATCTCGGAGAATTTGATTTTTCCTATTTTTAGGATGATATCTTCTTTCATGGTTTCTTTATCTGAAGTTCCTATGAAATATAAATATGATAAGAATTCCTCCAGTTTCTTTTTATCATTATAATAAGAAGAATATTTTTCCTTCCTTTGGTTTTTTTTCAAGAGATATTCTTTCATCCGATTTTGACTAATATTTCTTTTTCCAATATCTTGACATGGATATAAAAAATCATGCAAATCTATGGATTTATCCTTCCCTAATATTCCTTCCCAAATAATAAAATATTGTGGTTGATAGTTTTTTTTTTTATTATTTTCAAATTCACTTTCATATCTTCTGTATAGTTGCTCAACTGCTTCTAAAGCGAGATAAGGAGTACAATTTTTCGGTTTTTCATGACTTTTCATCTGAAGGCCCCAAATTTCGCGATTTTTCAATTCCAATATCACATCTGCATCACCTGATGTATTTGGATGGATCTGAATATAATGAACATTTGTTGGTATCTCTTTGATAATCAACCACCCTATCGAGCGAAGTTCATATTTTAGCGATTCAGTTGAGATTTTTTTATCCATAGTATTACAAATTTCAATTGGAAATTTAAAAATTTCTATTGAAAATAATTTTGAATCTAATAAATAGAGAGAAAATCTTTTTTTTCTGGAGATAGAAGAGAATAAAATGAAATTTTTGAGTTGTAGGTTAAAAGTATGTGTTTTTCTTTTTAAATTATCCCGAACTTATTATAATATTTTTTTTTATATTAAACAATCTTTTTTAAAAGTACATTGTCGTATAATTAAATGATGAAAATCATAAAACTAAAAAAAAAAAAAAAAATAAATTTTATTATTACATTAATAACAATTTTTTACG
>CAYPTZ010000835.1:0-2146 GCA_964413395.1 uncultured archaeon
AAATAAAGAAGAAAAAAAATTCTATAGTGAAATTGATGAAAAAGAATTAAAAAGATTAACAGAATTAGAAAAAACTAAAGATATAGTTAATGTTATTCCAGATTTTTCAGAAATTCTCTCTAATGATGGTAAAAGACATGTCTTAAAACTACAATTAGATGCAGGAATTGATCCTGAAAATATTGATACATTTAAATATTTAGAAGAACTTGAATTTGGGGGATTAATCTCAAAAGAATGTGCTCCTGACTGGATAGGTAATCTTAAGAGCTTAAAATCTTTGATTTTAAATAATAATTCAGCGACTTATCCAGAAAGTCTTGGTAATTTAGTAAATTTAGAATATCTTGAAATAAGTTTTTCAGGTTATGAAATGCCTTTAAAATATTTGCCCAATACAATTGGAAATATGATTAATCTGAAAGTTTTAATTGCAAGATATAGCGATTTATCAGGAATTCCTAATGAGATTGGTTCATGTAAAAATTTGCGAGAATTGTGGTTAGGTGATAATAAAATAGATACTCTTCCTAAGTTGTTTTGGACATTACAAAATTTAGAGCTACTTGAATTAGATAGCTTAAAACTGACAGCAATTCCTTCAGACATACAAAATCTTAGTAAAATAAAAGCACTTTCTTTACGCAATAATAAATTCACATCTTTACCAATAGAATTTCAAAAATTAAGCAATCTTCGCTTCTTAGATCTATCTTTAAATCAATTAAATAAAATTCCTGAAAGCATTTTTAAATTAAAGAAATTAAAACATATATTTTTAAATGAATGCAACATTAATGAAATTCCAGAAATCATAGGAGAACTCGTTCAATTAAAGGAACTAAATTTAGAAAAGAATAACATCACTGAAATTCCTATATCTATTGATACTATGACGTCTATTGAAGAATTATATTTAGGAAATAATCCAATTCAGAATATTCCTGAAAGTATCTTAAATTTACAGAAGTTACAAAGAGTCTCAATTAATAAAAAGCATTTATCAAAAGAATCAAAACAGCTTTTAAAGCAACTAAACAAAAAAGGTGTATATATTCATAAAGAATGTAGTTATATTGCAAAAATGTCTGATTTTCAAGCAAATCCTAATTTAACTGCAGAAGAAAATATATTATTAAATCTATCTGATGAAGAGGAAGAAAATGATAAATTTCTTTCAGTAAAGATTATTGAAGAGGAAGAATTCATGTGAAATTTAATTCATTAATAGTATAAATCATTAGTTTTTTTTTAGATTTCACTGCTAGTTTTATATGTGCATAAATATCTGTTAAAAATTGTGTACATATATTTGGAGCGATTCCCCCTCAGAGCCGCCAATAAAACATTTTTTATTTTCTGATTTAAGATCAACTCCATTTTATGGTAAAAATGTCAAAATCCCCTTCTCTTTTATGTTCTATTTTTTGAATTAATTTCTTATAAATTGTAAAATTTCCTCTAATAATACCTTCATGATATGCTGCTGGTGTAATCGTTGACATTCCTAACACCACTTCATTTTTTTTTAGATCATAACTTATCGTTTTATAAATTTCTTTTAAGTCAATATTTTGAACAATGCCGGTTAATCCAATACTAATATCGATTATTCTCTGAGTAAATGAAGTGATTCCTTGCTTTTCAAGTAATTTTTTACCAGTAATGGTTAGTTTTGTTCCAATATTCATCATGACTACTGGAGGCATGATTTTTGAAATTCTATAAAAATCGAATAAATTTCTTTGGAACATTTTTATATTAATAAAATCTATGTTGTATTAAATAAACTTAATAGAAATATACATTCAAATATTCTATCAGTTGATAATTAATGTCACAAAACCAAATCTTTAATCTTAAAAGTCTAAAAATATACAAACAACTTAAAATAATTATTATAATCTCTATTATCTTTTCTTGCTTTTTTTTACTCCTTGAAAATTTGATAAAAGAACAAATTAATCTAGATATGGTTGAACTATTGAAATTGTTAAAAACTATTTCATTTGTATTATTTAGTTTTTCTCTTTTCTGTTTTTGTTTTATACATTATGATAAGGAAGGATGGATAAACACCTTCAAATTGACTGATTTAGGTAAGTTGTATTCTAAAAAAGAAAAACAAGATAAAAAAAAAAAATTT
>CAYPTZ010000836.1:0-2144 GCA_964413395.1 uncultured archaeon
ACTTTTTTTCCTTTTTCTTTACAACAACGACAATTGATAGTTTCTGCTGATATATTATATTTCACCATCAAACTGGGATACATTGATGTAAAATCAAGTTCCGCCACACGATCAAACATTCCAACTTTGGGGTTAAGAATATGGCCTCCTCTATCAGAAAAAAGCAAATTTTCTGCATTTTGAAAATATTCTGAATTTTTTTTTTCTTCAGGAATGAGAATGCCTTCTTGATAAGCATAATAGAATTGTATTGATTGAAGTGCTCCTCCAATTGTAATTCTTGTTAATCGTTGTAGTGGAATATATGAAATGCGAGCAATTTCTACAATACCATGAAGATTTCCATCATTAAAATGCAATGTGCCCATAATTGAAGAATTAATATGCAAACGGCCATTGAGGTAATACTGTTCATTACTTCGATGAAATATTTGCCCATAAGAAAAAAAACTATCTGAACCTTCAAGTTTAAATGATGTTCTTATTAAGGAGCTTCCATCACGGGATAAAGAAAATGAATTATCAATATGATGATATCGACATCTATTGACAATAAGCGGGAATATTGATTCATCACCTTTATGTGTAAATATTATATCTGGATCGATTCGCTTAATAATTTCTTCAAATGAAGTTAATGTTTCAAATTCATTTTTTTCATCAATGATAATTTGTTGTGTTCCTTGTTGATTTATATTTATCATTTCTGGATATATTAGATGATTTAATTTCATTGGAGAACTTTCAGGATCGATAGTAATGGTAATTTTATCGATAGGATCATTCAAAGAAAATATCAATTTTTTTGATTTGGTTGTAAAATCTAACCATACTATCCGTAGTGGGGGAAGTTTATATTGTAAAGCATTGATTGAATCATTTAATGAAATATCTTTAATATATAACAAATTTTTTTTTTTGAATATTGATACTTTTATAAATGCAAAAGGAAAAAGCCCCGATTGGTAAAAATATATTTGGCTCATTGGAAGATCTGAATTATAGAATTCATATTTTTCCATTTTTTTTAAATGTTTAATCGTTGTCTTTAATTTGAAAGGAGAATTAACAAAAATTTCTAAACAAAGTGAAAAATTTATATCTTCTGCATGAATTCTTCGATTAACGATGTTTACTGATTCAATAAATTGATGTTCATTAAGAATTTGTGCCATTTTTTCATATTCGCGCTTTAATAAATAAGTTGATTCCTGTTCTGATTTTTTTAGATTTCCAAGCAAAAGTGAATTATTAAATGAAAAATGAAGTCGCTTTTCAAGATAACTCTGAGAAAACACTATATAAAAACTTGGCTTAAATTTATGAATTGCTGGAATTACTTTTCCTGACAATAATTTTAGCCACAAAATTATTCCTTCATGGTGTACTTGGGCATCTAGGATCCATGCATCAAAAATGTGAGAATAAGGAATCATTTTTCTAATAGTTTTTTTAAACCGACAAAATCTTTAAAAATAGACGGAGTACATCTTTACTAAATTTCAATAAAAAACACAAAAAAAAATTAACTTCAAAAGTAATTTAAAATGACAAAAATTCTTTGGTTAAAATTGATTTTTTAAGAAAATAAAAACCTAAGGAAAAAATATAGATCACTTTTGGACATTATGAAAAAAAATTCGTAAAAAAAAATATTATTGATAATAATAATGTAATAAATTAGGCTTATTCTTTAAGATTTCAATAAAATTAATCTAAAGGATTGAAGAGGATACGGAAAAGACCAATATTAATAAAAGAAATAATTCATTATTTCATTTACAAATTTTACTTGGGTTTCTAAAAAGGGAGGAAATTTGATTGACATTTTTTTAATATATTTATGATTTCGTAAATAGGCGAATCTGAATGATTCAATAAATAAATTTTTTCCATAGGGAATATAGGTTTCAACTTTTACTTTTATTGTTTGAATAATGTCAATTAGTAATTCATTTAATTCTTGGAAAGAAAAATTATTATTTTCTGTTAATAATAATCTATTTCGATTTTCATCAAAGCGAATATTATTTGGATGATCTAATTCAATTGATTGATAAAGATATGAAATTTGAGCAAATATTTCATTAGCTATTGGATTTTCAATATAATTTTCCAAATCTTCAATAATTTGCGAATAAACT
>CAYPTZ010000837.1:0-2143 GCA_964413395.1 uncultured archaeon
GCCATGTTGTTTGGATTGTGAAACTTGCAGGTGGATTCCATGATGAACTGGTGGGTGCTAATGCTAATATCAGTCTTTGATTAATTACTATTTTATCGGTAATATAATTTGTAGTTGGTTGATTATATTGCCAGCCATCATTATTCCAACCTTTCCAATATTGGTCACTATATTGATACCTCATATAATTGATATGAGATGGGATGGTTGGTAAATCTTCTGCATAAGCTTGTTGCATTATATTTGCTTGATCTTGTTCTACCATTGGATCATTAGTCATTTCATATAATTCAAGAGCATTTACAAAATTTTCTGCGTTTGAACCTCGCCAAGATGATACATTTCCTAAAGAACTCTGGTCTAGAACCAAGCTGTTAAACATTTGGAATGGGCTTTCAAGTGTTCTTGGACCATTTGTCCACATAGATAGATCAAAAGTGCTATCAGTTAGATTATTATTCCAGTAACTCCAAGATATTTCATTAAGACTAACATTTAATTCAAGTCCATTTGAAATTGAGTTTGCCCAATGTGTTACGGCAGTGGTAGTTTCTGCCCATCCCATGAGGGTATTAATATTATAGGGACCAATTTCAATTTGAATACCTAATTCATCAGGGTCACTATCAACAACATCATTTATATTATATTGAGTAGCTAAAGGAACTTGTGCATTTAAGGGAGCATCGATGAACCATTTCATCTGACCAAATTCACTTTTTTGATATGCTCCAGCATCTTTAAATATTTGTTTTGCCTCATTTACATTCGTATCAAAAGCATTTGTATCATGAATTGTTTGATTGAAAATAGCTTGATGTTCTGGATTATATTTTGGATTTAAATAGGTTGGACTTCCTTGGATCCAATGATTTCCTCCTACTTCTGTTGAAATGGGTTTATAATATATCGCTTTGGCTATGGCTTTTCGAAACCATGTTTCACTCATAGGAAATCTTTCTGTATTGAATACTAATTCAATATTTGATCCTTGAGCTGAATATGTTCTAACATCATCATCATGATACCATGAATGTAAGTTAGTATTTGAAACCATCTCCTCTTCCTTAAAATTTGTCAAACCATAGGCACCTTGATCTATTTCACCTGCAATCATGGCCGATTTAGCAGCCTCAATATCTGGATAAAATTTCATTCCAATAAAGGCGGGATATTCTTCATCACCCTTAGAACCTGTCCCTTCGGCATAAGGGCCCATTAAATCTCGGTGGAGTATTCCAATTCCCCACCAGTTGGGATTTTTCATATATAGATCAAAGTCCCAATCAACATCCTCTGGATCTCCTGTTTGCATATATGGACCAGAGATAACTTTCCATTCTGTTGGGAAAGTGGCATCAAACCATTGATTTCGAAAAGTTTCCGGTGGTGGTTGTTCAATTAGACTTGCACCATAGGTTAAACATATATCGGACCATACTTCTGAATTGACTATAGGTATATCAGAAGTTAACCATTCCTTAACTTGTTTACTATGTGCATAATTACTATGAAGAGTGATTACAACTTCTTTATTGTCGGCACCTTGAACAATTGATTCAATTCTTTCACCAAAATCTCCCCATTTACTATTATTACAGAGATTATAAGTATAAATGACATCATTTGCTGTTACATCATCATTTATTCCAGGTTCAACAATTAATCCTGCTGAAACACCAGGGCCTGACCATTTTGCTTCGTCCCAAATTTTAATCGTAATTACTGTTCCATCTGGATTCCAATTAATACTCTCTCCTAATCCTGGAATGTATGATCCTTCGAGAGAATTCCATCCAAATAATGCTTCATAAAAGAATGATGAACCAAAAGATGGATATACTGCCCATGGTAAATAATTATCTGCATTAAGTCTTGCTTCATTCCAGTATCCCGTTGTCCAACAAACATCTGCTCTGGTTGGATTTGCTGCTGCTGAACTAGGAGTAATGTTACAATTTACCATTGTTCCAATAAATAAAATACTAAATAGGAACAATACTGAAAATTTAGTTTTATTTTTTTTCATTAATTTAACAACTCTGTCTTTTAAAAATTAAATTCTAGTTTAATATTTGCATTAATGTTATAAAATATTATCCAAAATTTATAGAAAAAAAGTGAATTGAAACAAAATTGTGTG
>CAYPTZ010000838.1:0-2143 GCA_964413395.1 uncultured archaeon
ATAACGTGGGAAATACCATGTTAATGGGCACAACCAGTTTAAATTCCTCCAGATATTCTAAAAACACTTCAAATTTTCATTGAGTCAATCCAAAAATTATTTCTATTTTACGTATCTATATTCTCATCTCGTTAATTAACACTAAAGTTTGTTTGATATGAGGACAAAACCCATTGTAAATTTGTAGAACAACTTTCATTCTGTATTTTTTGGTTGAAATTGCTTCTCCCTCAACTAAACTATTGAAAATTGCTCCTATTAGGTTTTTTTTTACATTCTTGAATATTTTTCCATATCTTGCACTTCAACAATATTCTTTCTTTTGGTCTGTGTAAAATGTATTTTATAGGTCCCGTTAGGTAGAGATTCTAATTTTTCTTTTAAAGAGGGAGCAATATTTCGGTCAAAAAACATTTTCGTAGAAGATATACCATTTACAGCATAATTTATTCGAATTGATTCTTCTCGTTTCAATTTATCAATAAAATTTTTTCTCCAAAAAATCGTTCCCTGATAAACTTTCGAATTGATTTTTTTATGTAGTAACGAAAAATAACGTGTCATATCTCGAAATTCTTCATATCCAATTTCATTTTCGAAATATCGGTGAGAGATGGAATTATAATCATCAATAAAGATATAAATTTCAATCCCAGAATAATTCTTCCAGATATCTTTAATTACTCTCAATATTTCTCGGTCAGCGGAACTTATAATAAGAATTCTGATATTGTGAACATTGATATATTGATAGATTTCTGATATGAGAAATGCATCTATATCGGTTTTTTTATTTTTATTTGGAGGGCTTTTTCTAGTGAAATGTCCTTGTTGAACAAATTTTTGATAAATTTTGTGATATCTATCCGCTGAATTTGCATATGCTTCTGGAAAAATGGCCCATCTTATTAAAATTTCATTTGGTTTCCTATTTATTTCTCGTTGGATGAATTTTTCTGCAGCCATAAGATCAAAATTATGTTGATTAGGAGCATCAACCACCCATAAAATATCTTTTCTAAAAGACTTGGTTATAGAATTGATCACTTTTGCTTGTTCATAGCCTTTACACGAATCTAATTGGGTTATATGGTAATTTAAACTTCGAAAGAAATGATTCATCTTTGATATAATCTCATGTATTCCATCAGGGGTTTGAACATTGATTGTTTCAAAAAACTCCCATTGAAATTGATCTCCTGGACTTCCAACATTGGTGATAAACAATTGGAAAAATTCTTTTTTTGGTGAATCAGGGAGCCCATATAGTTTTAGAGGAAAAGAATATATATCATTCAGGAGTTTTTTTATTAGAACTTTCAATTCGATTAATTGTTGATTTCTTGAATCGGGTTCCTCATTCTCCTGAGATTGTATCCAAGTTGGAATAATTTTTTCTAGCAATATATTATGTAGGTCTTGAACCATTTTTGCGAGATTTGGTTGAGCTTTTTGTTCTGCCAGATGCTTAAAATTTGCTAAGGGAATTTTTATCTCTTTTAATAACTCTGCCTCTTTATCCTTATAATGATTTTTATAAGTTTTTTTCTTGGCTGTAACATTAAGATAGGCATAGATATAATCATGCGGTTGTTTTCTAAAGCGATTTTCAATTTCAACAAAAAAATCGATCAGATTTGGCCGTAAAACGATACTTTGATGATCATTTGTAATTCTGAAGGGCGGATTTTTATATAATTCTGGTTTTTCCCCTTTTGGCCCTAGGCTGAGATCTTCCACGATTAGCTCATATGAAAGGTCGGGATATTCTTTTTGTAAAAACCCTTTTAAATTGGATTTTTTGAATGTCCCTCGAGTAATCATCATTTCAATAAAAGAAATTAACATATCAAATTTCTCTCTTCCTAAATCAGTAGGTAATGATGAAATTGTTTGAAATAATTGAATAACGTGATGTTTTTCCTTCAAAGAATCAAAATCTTTTTTGAAAAAGTATTCTTCATCAAGGAATTTATCAAAATTTGTAAAATCGTCACTATTAAAATCTACCTCTTCAGTTTCATCTTTTACTACTCTACTGCCAGTAGAATCCTCAATAGTAGCATCGCTAATTGTATTAATATTCATAGCAATTAACAAATCAGTTAATATTATTACTCCTACATTCAATCCCAGGGCAGGG
>CAYPTZ010000839.1:0-2141 GCA_964413395.1 uncultured archaeon
GTTGAATATAAACTAATTAAGAGTATGTAGCATGTGCATACCCCAGTAAAAATTATTTTATGAAAATTGGAAATTATATAAAAGAACAAAGACTTCAAAAGGGAATGACCCAGGAAGAACTTGCCTTAAAAAGTAATATTACTGTAAGGACAATTCAACGAATTGAGAGCGGTGAGGTAGACCCCAGATATTATACTCTACAAGCTATCGCATCAGTATTGGAAGTTGATTATAATGAACTGGTAAAGATTGATATGAATGTAAATGAATCGTCCACAATCGAAAAGCTCTCTTCGAATGAAAGTTTTTGGTTAGCTATATTGCATTTTAGTGGTTTCTTCTTGCTTATAATACCTTCTGTGATTATTTGGACATTGAAAAAAGATAAAATTCCGAATATTAGAAGCCATGCCATAGATGTTATTAATTTTCAATTAAGTATGTATGTCTATTTGATTATCGCTGCTTTTTTGTGTTTTGCGCTAATAGGAATTCCAATTATAATTTTATTGGGAATTTATTGTTTATCTATAATTATTATCAATACTGCTAAGGCAGCAAATATTCAACCTTATAGGTATTTATTTTCGATAAATTTTATTAAAAAATAATGTGATTAACAAACCAAATAAAGGAAAGAGAATGAAAAAGGCGTTAAATAGTTTTTCAATCGTAATTTGTATTTTTGCAAAATGGAATTTTCAAAGAAACAAAAAATTACTATTCTTCTTATTGGCGATTTTATTTGCTTATTCAGCGGTTGCCCAACAAATATTAATTTCGAGACCAGATGGTAAAACACTTACAACTACTTCAATTGATGCTACTGTAAAAAGACTAATGGATACTGCAAGTGTAACCGGTTTATGCCTTGGTATTACTAATGATAATAAAACAGCTTATCTGAAAAGCTATGGATTTAGTAATAAGGCTAATAATCAATTGAATGATACAGCTACTTGTTTTTATGCAGCTTCTCTTGCGAAGCCTTTGTTTGCATATCTCGTTATGCAGTTTGTTGATAAAGGTGTAATTGACCTTGATAAACCTTTATTCACATATTTGCCCAAGCCATTACCTGACTATGAAAACTATAAGGACCTTTTGGGAGATGACCGATGGAAATTAATTACCGCAAGACACTGTCTTGATCACACTACTGGTTTCCCTAATTGGCGCCAATTAAATCCCCGCAATAACCAAAAACTCGAAATATTTTTTACACCAGGAGAAAGATACGCATACTCAGGAGAAGGAATATATCTGTTGCAGTTTGTTCTTGAGACTATTTCCAACAGACAATTAGAAGACCTTGCACAGGAGTATATATTTAAACCATTCGGTATGACCAGGACCAGTTTTGTATGGCAGCAATCATTTGAAAATAATTTTGCAGTTGGACATAATACTTCCGAAGAAATTTTGTCTAAAAATAAAAGAACAAGTGGCAATGCAGCAGGATCTATGGAAACAACTATTGCAGATTATACGCGTTTTGTTGCTGCAGTGATGAAAGGGGAAAGGTTAACTAAAAAATCAAAACAGGAAATGTTATCACCTCAAATCAACATTTACACCAAAAGGCAATTTCCTTCATTAAACAATGACACAACAAGTATAAATAGAAAAATACAGCTGTCTTACGGACTTGGTTGGGGACTATTCAATAGCCCTTATGGATGGGTGTTTTTTAAAGAAGGGCATACTGATGGATGGGAACATTATTGTATTAATTTTCCAGATAAAAAGATATCACTTGTCATAATGACAAATAGTTCAAATGGGGAGAGTATTTTTAAAGAGTTTGTAGAAAACATAACGGGTGTGACAATACCCTGGGAATGGGAAATTTATATTCCATATCATGCCGCAGTTAAATTAACTGATAGTACTTTAGCCATGTATGCTGGCACTTACTCATTAATGACCGACCCTAAAACGACATTTACTATTACACTGGATAAAGGTTCTTTGACTGCCATAATTACAGAGCAACTATTGTTAAAACTAGTATTCCAATCTAATACAAAATTTAGTTTCGAAAGGGGAGGAGCAGTAGATGAATTTGTTATTGAAAATGGTAAGCTAATTAAATTAACTGGGGTATGCACTTGAAACATATAAAAATAATCAATAAATTA
>CAYPTZ010000840.1:0-2141 GCA_964413395.1 uncultured archaeon
AAAAAGAGGATTAGAAATTGCAAAACATGAGGTAACTAAGTTCCAAAAATTTTTTAATCGAAATCCAAAAACCAAAGATATTGGTATGGCAGGAATTGCCCGTGCAATTTGGCGTGGAGAATGGAAAGAATTCGGAATCAATTCCATTCAGGACTTATGGTAAAATGCGAAAATTCTAAAGATGAGAATATTTTCGGTAAGAAATTTCAGGTTTTCTTCTTCTGGAAATTTATTTATAGATTGAAAGCAGAATAAGCAAAATATTTTCATTTATTAATGATTTGAACTTTATTTGTTTTTTCACATTCTACTATTTTTTTGTATAAGTCAGATTTTTTAAAACAAGTCAAATCATAACAACTGCGAAAATTATTCTCAACCATACGAGTAAAGTGAAATAAATCTCTGCGAAAATTGTCTCGTTCTGAATTTATCAAGTTTAATAAGCGAATACCAAATTTATATTCAAGAATAAAAATACATACAATTCGGATTAAATCATGTCCTGATGAGACTAGTCTATGGTTTTTTTTATTATGATATTGAGTATTTTGTAAAACTCTTTGAAAGTTAATATTCTGTGAAGAATCAAAAATATGAGTAAGATAATTACTAAATTTTGTATTATCCAATTTTTTTGTTTCTAGATTGATAAGTTCTTCAATTTCTGGAAAAGGTGGACTTAAATTCCGAACAGATAAATACATATTATGAAAAGCAAGTTTAAAAATACCATATTGAATCCCTATAGTTTCCACAGTTTCTCTGATATGGTTTATATTGAGATTCCATGGTTCAAAACAATAAATTGTAAAAAACTTCATAAAAGCCTCAGAAAAAAAGATTTGTGAATCTAAATCGTGATTATCAACATAAATAACATTTACTGGATTTCTTCTCGGTCTTATTTGTACAGTATCAAAATCACGGTCAATAATTGCAAGTATTCGAGGATGAATACCTTTATATTGATTATTGACTTTTTTAATTGTAGACAATATGGTTTTCTTTGAATTAATGATTTGATCTTTATCAAAAAAGAGTATTTTGTCTTCATAAAAGAATTTTGAGAACAGAGCATAATCTGTCGATCCTTCGACCAAAATATAATTTACTTTGGGATTTTGCAAAGCTAGAATTACTAATGTATCAAATATCTCCTCAGTGATTATTGGTTCTTTCATATATTATCTGCCTGTATACATAAATTCAATTGATTTTTTATGATTTGAGGAGAATGTGTAGCAATTAAGAATTTAATTCTGGGATTAAGTTCACAGATTTTTGTTATAGTATTTGCAAACTTTAATTGCCAACTTACATGTAGAGAAATTTCAGGTTCATCTATAAAAATAAAATAATTCCAATCATCGGTAAAAAAACAATCGAAAAATAGCACAAACAAATGTTTTTCTCCTGATGATAATCCTTCGATCGGAATACTCTCTCCTTTTAGTGTTTCAATCAGTAAATCATTATTATCAAATTTAATTTTTTTATTGATATAATAATCATTGAGTATTTCTATAAAAAATGAAATTTCTTTTTGGACTTTTTGATTTTTATTGAAGTTATTATTTATATTTTTTAAGGAATTAATTCGTTTTTTCATTCCTGAAGCTAAACTTCTACGTTTAATATTTTCTAATGACAAAGATTCAGGTAATTCTTCAAGTAATTTGGGAATATTTTCTTGAGCATGGACAATTTTATGTCTAATTTCTGAAGATTTTTTTTGTATACCTGTTTTAATTTCATCTTGATATGTTTGTAATTGTTTGGCGCTAATATTTAATCTTTCACTAGAAATTACTTTAATATCATAGAAACTAACCAAAAGTCCGAAAAATAAAGAGAAATTTAGTTCTGATTGATAATAATTGAAATAACAGATAATACTTTTATTCATCTCATAGTTATCCCTTACATCATCAACAATTTCATCAAAATCTTTTTGGTCCTTTGATTTAATATAACAAAAACTTTCTCCAAAATGTCCATAAATTCCAAAATTAGATATATTTTCAGTAATTATGCCAGAAGTGGAATTATTTTCAGCAATAAATGTGTATTTGATCCCCATCAACTCTTTTTTAAATTCAATTTTAAGTAATAGTGAAATAAAATTTGTTTCCTCAGTA
>CAYPTZ010000841.1:0-2133 GCA_964413395.1 uncultured archaeon
TATATGATCGGCAAATTATTAATGGTATTTGTATCTCCAAAATTCAAATCATAGGAAAATTCATAGGTTAGACCAGTATCATTGAGATTATTATTTTGAAAAATTAAATCATGGGAATATTCTATAAATATATTACCTCTATAAATGATATCAATAAAATTGTTATTAATCAGTGACACATTATTTGAATATCTAATGGAAAGCTGTTGATAAGTAGAAGTAAAATTGCAATTTTCTATTAATATGGATTTAGATTCTTCAATAGACATTCCAAAAGCCATAATTCCTGAAATTGTAGAATTAATAATATTAATATTAGTTGTATTGTAGAGTTTTAAAGCAAAATTATAATCATTGTATGTTTGGAGCTGTGCTTCAAAACCAACACAATTTATAAAAGTGCAATTTATTATTTCTACATACGATTTGGAATTATAAATAAATATACCCCCTTGGTCCATCAAAGTATTATCGATTATTAGATCTCTAATGATGTAAGGATCAAATTCTTCACCAGAACCATTAATTACTGGGTAGTCAGCCCAATTATATAAGGTAGGATCAGATTCATTGATAAAAAAATTTGGAAAAGCAGAACTTCTCGGCACCTGATCTATGTTGTCATTATTAAACTTATTTCCAATGTCTTCATTTGATTTTAATCCGATCGGAAATATATTGATTGAAAATGTCAAGGAGCCAATCATTATTAGGGAAAGGAATAAAATTTGAGTTTTGTTTTTTTCTTTTTTTATTAAACTTGTATAATATTTATTATTTTTTTTCATATAATTCAACCTCATTAAAGGAAAATCTAATAATGGAAGATTTTACTTCACTAAACAAACTAAATTTAATTCTAATAATAAAGAGATCTGGAAATTCATTCGACAAATTTTCTATATTTTTAAAAATACAATTAACTATCAACACCTATAGGTGCGAGTTTCCTACGAGTTGATCCCTATAGTTTGTAGAAGAGATGTCAGTCATAGAGATATATTCGTTCTAAGTATCGAGAACGGATCCTTCCTTCACAGAAGGATGATTCAATATAGAGTCTGACAGAGAGGTAAAGATAAATTATTTGTTCTGGAATTTATTTTTCTATTGATAATTGATAAGAAATTTTTTAGATAAGATAGGCTAACATCGTATAATTTTTTAGAAACTATAAATAATGGTGTTTTTTCAAAGAATTAATTATAATTCTAATTACATTATCAGATATTTCTCTTATTTCATCAGTCAAATTAAAGGCATAAAATGGAATGTTGATGTCACTTTCTTTATCATCAAGAGAATATCGTTCTTCATCAAATAATTTATAATTATCTAAAAATTGCAAAGAATATGGCGAAATTCCAAGTAATTTAATATCTACTTCAGGAATTCCCATCTTGCATCGATCGATAAATACTGGTAAAGGCATGCTATGGCTTGAAATTGGGAGATAATTTAACATCTTTTTTTCATTATAAATCTTTACTGTCCCTTTTGGTTCCTTACCACTTATAGCATCGATAACGATCATCAATTCAGGTTGAAATTCTAATATTTCATCTAAGCGTTCTTCTGGAACAATTCCACCATTTATAATTTTTATCTTAGGAGATTTACATACTTGATGTAATTTAAAGGAAATATATTGTCCAGCTCCATCATCCCCCATGCGATTTTCGCCAATACCCAAAATCAATAATTTTTGTTTTAATTTCAGAAGATCATCGATGATTTTTTCGATTTCAATATATTGATTGTTTGAATTCATCACTATCTTTATAAAAATTCCAATTTTAAAAAAGATAAGGAAAAAAAAATGTCGAATAACCCGAAAAAAAAAATAGTTCAACTTGGTCATGGAGGAGGAGGAATTATGCAAGAGGAACTCATCCGATTCATTACAAAAGATATTACCATTAAAAATATCAATGATGGAATTGGAGTTGAATCTTATGATGACGGGGCAACAATACCTTTGAAAGATAATAAAAATGAGATAGTTATTACTGCTGATGGACATACAATAAATCCACTCTTTTTTCCTGGGGGAGATTTAGGAAAATTATCTGTATGTGGCACAGTTAATGATATTATAATGATGGGAGGCAAACCTTTAGGAATTACATCAAT
>CAYPTZ010000842.1:0-2130 GCA_964413395.1 uncultured archaeon
TTTTACTTTTATTATCATTTCCAAAACCATTCGTTACTACTTCTAATTTTACATAGGGATAAAATTTTTTATATTCCAATAAACTATAGAGAATTATTTCTAATTTTGAATGCAATGTAGGTTCCCCTCCTAAAATCCTTATACGTTTCCAGTAAATTTGCTTTTCAATGGAATTATTCACAAAATTGGATATTTTATCAAGAGATATTTCTATTTTCTCTGGTGCTTGGCTACATGATCTATTACAATTATTACAATGTAAATTGCATTCATAAGTTATGTCAATTTCAATTAAATCTCTCGATCTTTTAAATTGAGGCCCAAAAAAAAAAGATACAAATTTATTCATTCGAATTTGAGAGATTAGCTTCTTAATCTTAAGATAAAAATTTCTAATCTTTCCTTTTTTTGAATCAATATTTAGATTGGGAGCCTTTTTAAATCCAGAATATTCTTCCATTTCCTTTTCTAGAAGATTAAATAATTTTGGATCTGCATCAAATAAATTTTTTGCTCGATTAATAAAATTTAATTTATTACTATATGTCATTATTTCTTTGTGTTTTTTATAAAATTGTAATAATCCAGTTATTTTACCAAATCCATTTGGAATGGTTAAGGAAGTTCGATTCTCTTCTAAATAATATTTTACAGTATTTGATTTAAGTATCTTATATCTAAAATGAGGATTCATTAAACATCGAATTGCTAAATCTCTATCATGAGTACATAATAAATTTTCATCAAATCCACCTATTGATGAAATAAATTGAGCACGAATAAATGTATTAGATCCTTGCCATCCTGGATTTCCTTTTAAAAAATCTTTATATTCAAATTTATAAATTCTTTTTCTTTCTAACCCTTTTAGATTTTTTATGGTTTCTATCCCACTAATTACTGCATCACTATCTTCTGTATATTTTAAACACATTTCAATATGATTTTTTGACCATTCATCATCATCATCCAAAATTGCTATCCATGCATTAGGATTCTCATTAAATATCCACTCTATACCACAATTCCACCCTCCACCAGCACCAGGATTATGAGTGTTTTCTAGATATTTTGTCTGAAATTGAATAATTCCATTAATTAATTCAAGATTTTTTTCTTTAATAATCTCAGAATCTGAATCATCAACTAATACAATAAAATCAACAGGAATAGTTTGATTTACAACTGAAGGAATTGCTCTTTCTTTTAATAATTGAGTTCTATTATAAGTTGCTATAAGAACGTATACTTTGAAATCGGAATTATCCATTAATATTGATATATTAGTGAATAAATCATATATGTTATTTCTATCACAAACATAGAACTTAAAAAAATAATTATAGTAATTTCTATAAATTAATTATTATATTCATAATTATAAGAATTAATCGGCCGACAAAAAAAATTTCACTAAATTGAGATTTTTAATAAAAATCAAGATAAAATATTAACATCTCAATAAAATGCAAATAAATAATTTAATCCTTTATTAAATTCCTGAAATAATCGAAAAGAAAATTAATAAAATAAAAGGAATATTACATAATTCTATACAAAAGTTATTTGAAAATAAAAATTTCAATCTTTTTTGATAAAGTAATAGAATTTTTCCGTTGTTAGGTTTTATATCTAATTTCTTATCATTTTCTATCTTCTTTTCAGATTTTTTAACTAGATACCTTCAATTTATTATAAGTTTCAACCAACATCAATTTCATGAGAGCAGTTTTAAAATCATCTTCATTCAATATTTTCGTAAAGAAGGTTTGATTTTGTTCAAGCCGGTCAATTACAATATTATCAAATACTTTGGTATATGCTAATTCAAAATCTTCAATGGAGTTTGCTTTGGCTTTTTTCACTAATTCTTCATTCGAAGCAATATCTTCTTTAATTTGTTCAATAGAGAGCTGGTCGGAAGGAGTGAATTTCGTTCCAAATCGCAGATTTAATCGCTCAATGATAGAAGAAAGAGATTCATGTTCTTCTTTCTTTTTGGAAGTTCCTGCAAATTTAACTGGAGTTAAAGAAGAATCTGTGTTTTTATCCGCTAATGAAAGATTACCATCAAAAATTTTCTTATTTTTGTAAAAATCTAAAGAAATTTCATCATATAGATCTAATTTT
>CAYPTZ010000843.1:0-2129 GCA_964413395.1 uncultured archaeon
ATTTGATTATTGATTGTCTTGATTCTTCATCCGAACGTTGTTGACATTCAATAATCTGAGTTACGTTAGTAACAATCTGTAAATGCTTATTATCACGCATTTTGATTAATTTTTGATAAATTTCATCTATTTCTGGATTTCTCCTTTCTAAAGGTAAAATTACTTGATTATTATGTAAACTTACCCATATATTATGATCAAAGTAGAAATATTTGATAGGTTTTTTTATCACGTTTGAAATCAACACGAATCAATTGCTATGTCAAAAAATGAATTAATTACATTTTCCTTATATAAAAATAAGATTAATTTATGTAAAATTTCATTGAATTAATAGCATTAGTTTATGTACGGTCGATTTTTCGAACAATAAAATTAACTATTTCAATCTCTTAGTTTCATTAAATATATGCTTGAGATTATAGATTTATTACCAAATCTGCCTATATTATAATATCATGACTCGAAAAAATTTCTTAGCTATTTGGATATTTAAAATCAAATTAAACTAAAGTAGAATGCCATAGTAATTAATAAAAAGGACTACTTTATATCTAACAATCATTCTAATTGAACAAATATATAAAATATATTAGAAAAGCGTCATGAAGAATGTTAAATACGGAGTTTTTTTCGCAAGTTAATAATCGAGGGGATAGAAATCCCAAATAATTTGCTGACCTCTTCCTGAGTTAAGGATTGTTCGTCATCATTTGCAGATGTTGCCAAATACAATGCAAGCGCCGAAGTAGTTTCCTTTTTTCGAAAAAGATTTTTCTCTTTCATTTTCTGGTAAATTTCGGTTAATTTCATTATTCCGATATCTAGATAATCCTCCAAATCATTATTTTGAAGTATATTGGAAAAAAAATTTAAGGTTGGGCTTAATGCAACGATTTTTTGAGCTTGTTGATCTGTGATGGATGTTGAACTTTTGGTATAAAATGTTTTTTGGATTTTTGATCCCTTACCAGGAAATATTATTTTTTCACAGACTTTGCAATATTTCTCCCTTTTAAATAAAGTTGTTGGAAAAGATTCATGACATCGTGCACATTTTTGGGCAATAGGAATTGTATGGGACTTTTTTTTGCATTTTAATGAACAAAAATCGCTGATAGTATTTTGGGAATTTTCATATACGCTATATTGTTGGGAACAGACTAAACAGGTTCGTGAGGATATTTTAACTCTGGCTAAATAGTAACATTTTCGCGAACAATATTTTTGGGTTTTTATTTTCGGGATGAATTTTTTATTACATTCCAGTTGGGCGCAGATATATTGCTTATATTTATAATTTTCTCGACTTTTCTGATGACATTGAGGGGAACAATAATATTGGCGGTATCCTGTGCTAATTTCATATATTTTATTACAGGTTCTGCAATTATTTGAGTCTAACGTGGAAAAAATTAATTGCTGTTTCTCATGAAAACGTTCAACCGGATTTTTAATTAAATTTTCGGGGGATTTGAGTATGGAATTTTGAGGTTTCTTTGAATTTTCCTTCAAATCCGAGAGATAAGTTTTAAAATGAACCGAGGAATATCGACCATCATAATTGGGAAATGATTGGTTTTTTTGAGTTGAAGATGCAAGAGTATAAACTATGACTAGAAAAATTCTATTGGTCACCAGTTTATTCTGGAGAAGGATTGAGATTAATATTATTTTTGCGTTTTCATATAGAGATTGTTGATTCTGAAAGTGGGCAAAACTCAGGGAGAAAAATTCAGTAAAATTATCTAATAATGCTTGTGAGGGTTTTTCAGAAAGTTTTAAATTAAATTTTGGGATGAAATAGGGTAGAAAATCCTGATATCCTCGCATCGCAGAATAACGTGTAATTTTAAGTGCATCTAAAAGCGGTTGAATGCGATAGTCAAAAAACCCAAGGGTATTATAACTGGCTAGAAGACAGGAAAAGATCCCTTTTTTAATATCGCTCGACACATGCGATAAAAATTCGGGGAATAGAGATTCCGCAAGAGCTTGAAATTCTGGTAAGATTTTAAAATCTATACTGAATTTTTTAAGACTTGTAATTGCAGTATTTAGCAATCTTGGATCGATCTGCTGTCTGAGAGTGTTTAGTGATTTATTAGGCATAATTTTTGCCATAAGGA
>CAYPTZ010000844.1:0-2129 GCA_964413395.1 uncultured archaeon
ATTTAAATGATAGAAAAAGAAACGTTCGGGATATAAAATTTGAAATACTTCTGAAGGTAAAAGACATAGATTGATAAATATAATTGCAACGCAATGGGAGAATCATAATTTTGTTTTCTCACTAAAAAAATTAAAAATTAGGGCTTCAAAATTTTTTTATTTTATTTTTCTATCTTAAGGCAAAAATATAATATATGAATGGGAAAAAAAAATACATTAAATAGAACTTTTAGCTGATTCTAATCTTTTTAATACCCATTCTGAAAAAGAAAACCTGAATAAATATATTAAGATTAAAAAATAATTAGAAAGATAACAATATGGTGAAAAAAAAAATACACGAAATAGATATAGATGAAGTGATCAAAAAACAACTTTGGATAAAAGATATATATATTCAATTCCATCCGATGGGGGGAGTTGTTAAACTTACTGATTTAAATGAATCTTTAGAAGAAGAATTTTTGATTCAAGATAAAGAAGCTCAGTTTATACTTAATTTAGTTGGTTCAGGCAAATATCCAGGAAAAAAAGAGATTTTACTTCAAGTTTTGGAACATGGATTTGGTATTTTTATTGGTGGTTCAATTGATTTGTTTTCACATTATTATACTCCAGTATTGGTCTGCAAACACTGTGATTCCTTCCTAGGGATAGATAATTCAAATCGTGATCTTCAAGGATGGCGAGTTCCTAATGCAAAAGCAGATATCATGTGGGAAGACCATCATTGGGGAGAATTCTGCCCTTTTTGTAAGAATAAGTTGGAAATTACAGAAAGAGAATCTAAAAATGTAATTGTAAGGTATGATCCATCCGGAACCATTTTTAATATGCAACGGGACTGGGATCCAACATTACAGTATCGTTATACTGCATTTCCTGTGTTATACAAAGGAGAAAAGTTTTACTTTCAATTTAATGAAGGATGTTCAGAAACATTATTACTTGATGATATATATGATACAGAACATTATTCTCCGCCATATGGGCCATTTAAAATTAAATTATCTGAAGAAAAGTATAAAAGAATTAAAGAAATTATGCCAATGTTTTGATAGATTTGTTTTTCATCTGTAAAGATCAAATTATATTTCATAAAGATTCTTTCAAAAAAAATGTCCACCACTAACATTTGTACTCCGTCCCCTTTTTGATGGAGTACAAAAGTTAGTGTTTTGGCGTTTTTTCGAAGTTTGATAGGTTTTCTAATCTGGTGATATAGGATGTTTTTTCCCCCAAATTAAGATTAAAAAACCCAAATTGGCTAGAATATATCAAAAAATAATTGGATTTCGAATTTTTGATAATAATTCCAATCAGATTAAGCCTTACAAAAAGAAAAGTTTAAAAGGAAAATATTCTTCGAACAATTATGGCCTGCAACCTAAAAAGTGAAGTATATTCTCCAATTCCTATTAAACAGACGACTCTACATAAATTTTTCCCTTCTCTCCCATGTTATCCTGTTAATATACCATATCTTCAAGATCAGGAACACTCAATCAAAAATTCCGCAAAATCACAATATACATACATAATTGAAGCAGATAATCGAATAGAAATTGAGCAAACTCATTGTTTAGCATGCAATATACGCTTATTCAAAAATGGATTCAATGATCGTTTTGTGATTTTAGATAGGAATGAAGGATCTTATCATTTTCATCTGCATCGTAAGCGATGCCCTAATTGTGGTGAGATTCCTATTGATCTATCGAATTTTGCCCCAAAATTTGGTAAATATCATGAAAATTATAGACGTCGAAGTCGACAACTATTTATGGAAGGTTTTATTACATCGCAAATTCAGGTTAGTTTTAAAATACTCTATGAAATATGGATTCCCAAGTCCACAATTACTGTTTGGGTTAATAAAATTACAGAATCTTTAGATAATCTTCTTCAAAAAACTCTTGTTCCTTCTAGTGGATATTGGGCTTATGATGAAATATTCTTACGTACATGTAAACAAAAGAATTACTTACTGGTTTTATTGGATACCACCACAAATTTTGTTATCAAAACCAAAGTAATTGATAATTTAAAACGAGGAAAAGGATTAGTTTTTTTCCAAGAGGCTAAACGACATAATAAGCTGAAAATGAAGGCTCTTATCAAAGATGGAG
>CAYPTZ010000845.1:0-2127 GCA_964413395.1 uncultured archaeon
AAAATTATTCCTTCTGAAATTGGAAATTTAAAAAAGTTGATAGAATTAAAATTAAATTTTAATCCAATTATAGACTTTCCAGTTTCAATTGTTAATTTAACAGAATTAAAATATTTGCAAATTTATGGAACCAAAATTAAAAAAATTCCTGATTATATTAATGAATTTAAAAATTTAAAAAAAATTTATTATAATAACGGCACTGTTCAAGTTGAGGTAAAACTTCCATATAAATATTTCATCCTGTCAACATTCGTTAGAATAGAACAGATCGCCCATTTTATTAGCTTGACTTCCATTAAGTGCAAATTATGGCACCGCGATGCAACGAGCTTCTCACTTGAAACCCTAAAGAAGTCTTCTCTGAAACTTTTTGACCAAGAAACAACGTGGTTCGCTTCTTCATAGGAAATAACAAATCCAAATAGTTACGATTTTTCAATTTACCTCCCAGTTGTTCAAACGGGGACTGATGATTATGACTACCCGTGTATCTCGGCGTTGTATTATAATATAAACGAAAAAGATCACAAAAACAAGCTGTTCCTTCAATTGTCTTTAATAATCTGCTGGAATCAAGACGTGGACGCAAAATCCCAAATATTCGTTCGATTGTATTACTATTTTGGTAATTCCAAGGCAAATCACGTGCTTTTCGTAACGAAAAGATGTGCGGATTATTTTTTATCATTTTCTGCAGGCTCGAAGCATAGGGGTACTTGGATGTTGCTAGTCGAAGCATTAACTTCTGTAAATTAGATTCGAATTTTGTTGATTTAACTTTCAATAAACAGAAAAAATCTTTTTCAAGGCGGCAAGATTGAAGATATGTTTGGTAAGAAATTTTAAGTTTCTTCTCCAGGCGGGACACCACCATTATTTTTTGATCTCGCATCTTTCGCACTTTCAATAGAGCTTTAGTTGTCGCATGAAGAGAATAGGATCGCTTTTTGACACGTTTCCGCAAATTTTGTAGTTTTGTCTCAATCGTTTTAGTTCTTCCAAATTTTGATTGACATCTAAGCGATACCAATTTTTGTCGTTCTAATCGATCTTTCTTCAATTTATTTTCCCAATCTACCTTTTGGGAGTCTAACTTCATTATTTTTCGGCGTGTCTTTTCGAGCGTCACCTTACCATTTTTTAGATTATTCTTGGTTCGCCCAAAAGATACCTTCAGCTTATCAATGTATCTCATTGAAATGCGTTGGGCATGAATGTGACAAGCTAAGTGCCGTGCTTGTTTGAATAAGTCTGGAATAACGCTTTTATAAGCGGTGTAAAGATCAGAAATGACAACCTTGATATTGCAAAACCTCTTTGCAATGGGCGCTAAAAAAACAGATATTGAAGTGGCTGTCCGATCGGGAGCGGGTTTAAGATCTATCAAATATTGTGATTTTTTTTCCGCCACTCCTAAAATTGCATGTGATTTTCCTTGAAATATTTCATCCGTTTCAATGGTTACTATTTTGGTGCGAATATCACGTTCTAGTTCTTGATTTACCTTCTTGGCTTTGGTTCCAGCAGTATCACGAATTTCTTTTAATTTATGTTTGTTCACATCCAATCCATATATTAATTGGAGATGTTCTCGGATTTCGTTATAGGATAGTTTCTTTAGAAGGAGATCGGTGACAATTCGGTATAATATCACTTCATCCACCGCTAAAATTGCAAGAAAAAATCTTTGGGTAAGGAGAAGGAAAAAGTATTTAATTTTTGATAAATTAAAGATATTGGAGCGTGGCAATCTGAGGACCTCGGTTTTCGGAATATTATATAATGGGTTCGCACTTATTTATAATACTCGCTCCCTTTTGAACTTGTCGCCTCGTCGACAAAATAATTAGAGAAATCATTGGCAGTATCTCGCGTCCCTACGAGAAGAATGGTTTTTTTCTTTGAATGGCAAGAAACAAGCGTAAAAATCTTGTTTTGGCGTAATCACATCATTTCAAGATAAAATGATATAATGAAACTGAGTAAATATAGTCGAACTTGAGGATTAGAATGATCAAGGGCTCAGTCTAAGCGAGAAACGGAGGTCACAAATTTTCTTGAACAGTGCCGAAAAATTAACTAAAAATTAGATTAACTAAAATAAATTTTTAGGATTAATCTTGT
>CAYPTZ010000846.1:0-2127 GCA_964413395.1 uncultured archaeon
AGATTACCGAGGGTATCCGGTAGAGAGGTTAAATTATTTTTCCATAAATCTAACTCTTGAAGGTTAATGAGGTTTCCCAAAGAATTCGGTAACGAGGTCAACTGGTTTTCAAGTATTTTGAGTTCTGTGAGGTTTCTTAGATTTCCCAAGGTCTTGGGAAGCGAGGTCAACTGGTTGTGAGACAATTTAAGTTCGTGAAGGTTGTTAAGATTACCCAAGGTCTCCGGGAGCGAGGTAAACTGGTTGGATTCTAAACCAAGTTTTTGAAGGCAAAGGAGGTTTCCGAAGGAATCCGGGAGTGCAGTCAATGAATTATGATTTAAATCAAGGCTTTTAAGACTACTGAGATTACCGAGGGACTCCGGTAGGGCGGTAAGTTTATTGCTAGTCAGCGATAGATCTCTAAGAGCAGTAAGATTCCCGAGAGAATCGGGCAGGACCTTCAATTTGAATGTATTATGCAGATATAGCTCTTGAAGGTTAATGAGGTTCCCGAGGGACTCTGGGAGAGATTTCAATTGGGTAGTAAACAACCATAATATTTGGAGATTGGTGAGATTTCCTAAGGTCTCGGGGAGTTTTGTAAGGGGATTGCCCCATAATTTGAGGATTTTGAGGTTGATCAGGTTTCCGAGAGATTTGGGTAAAGATTTCAACTGGTTCATCCCCAAATTTAGTTCTTTCAGGTTAATGAAGTTACCTAAAGTCTTGGGTAAGGAAGACAATTTATTATCCTCTAAAATAAGAGTTTCAAGATGTTTAAGGTTCCCGAAGGACTTTGGTAGTTCAAGTAAATATTTATTTTTAAGCCCCAATCCTGCAATATGCTCATTATATATGGTATAACCAAAGGAATGATCATTTATTGTTTCAATCCTTGGAATGACCGAGCCGACCGGTAGTTCTAATTGTTGGAGAACTTTGGAGTCCACTTGTGATAGTGTCTTTCCAGCCAATGATTTAGATTTCCCACAGTGAGGACATACCGATTTCCCTTCATCCATCAAACCCTTGCAAAATAGACACGGAATCTTCGTGATTGTCTTGACGAGAGTTGTCTTCATGACAACAGGAGGTTCGTTAGGATCATTCTTCCATTCTTGAACTTGATCCTTGACCATCTTGATAAAGGTAGCATCATTCTTGGGATTACTCGGTCTAAAATCGCCAAACAAATTAACCATCCACTTTCCAAATTTTTCAAAGGACATCGGGTAATATTTCGCGATTACATCCCTATTGCGAGGATTAGCCCACGAATCATAATTTGAATCCAATAAATTGGCAATATTTTTTCCTTTCCCATCAATTAAAGTGTCAATAAATTCTTGCGGATACTTCAGAGCATGAAACTCTTCATTTTGGAATGATTTCCCTGATACCGCTTCATACGCAGTAAGTGCTGCAAGGGGAACTATGAGGTTAAATATTTCATATTGCGGGCCAAATAGAGGGACTGCAGATTTATACTTCAAAAATGAGCAGATATAATCAGGATTTCTCACCATATTTTCATAAACTTCTCTCCCTTGTGAAATAATCCAATCAATAAATTCATTATATTTTTGCTGTGAAAGCATTCCACCATTAACCAAATAAAATATCGGGAGAAGATAATCGTCACTACCAGCCTGGTTTAATTTATATTGAAAAATAAAATAGAACTGTAAAATGGCAGACGGAGTGAGCTGTTGCAATTGTTGCAGGAGATTTTCATACTGGACATCGAAAGCATTTTTAGCATCTGTGTGGGGTGACTTACTTTTGTCGATAAGGTCCCAAAATTCATTGACATTCATTGATTTAACACCTGTTAATATATTGAATGATATATTGTTTCATACTTTAATAAATAAGATCTTTTTATTTTTTATTTAAAGTAGAGGTGCAATATCCAGCAAAGTGGAATTCCTGGTAAAATGATATTATATAAGAAATTGAGATTTTAAAAAGTAATCTGATGGAAGAAAAATAGGGAAAATTCGATTTATTCAACCATAGATGAAAAAATATAAAATTATAGGGGATTCCGATAGCTATTATAATTAAAGGTTTTTTAAAGATTATTTATATAATTCTTAAGTCTACAAGTTATTTTTAAAATAAAGTTTTTTTCTCAAAAATAAA
>CAYPTZ010000847.1:0-2123 GCA_964413395.1 uncultured archaeon
TATATGTTTGAAATGTTAGTGAATGGAGTATAACCATCTTTACTTACAGTGACTACAAAGGTATATTCCTTTCCACCAATAAGATTTATTCCTGAAGCATTATAATCGAGCTCATTATATGAACTACCATTTTCATTTGTAGAATCAAAAACACCTTGATGTATCATGCTATTCGCTGCTTTTATTTCATAAGAAACAGTAGCATCTTCAATAGGGTGCCATTCCCCTACTTCAACAGAATAATAATATGAGAAATTATAAATTAAATTTTCACCCCAAGTTATATCTGGTGCTAAATTTGTCTGATTCATTATAGTTTCAAAATTATCTACAGAAACACTAACATCAACATATGAATGGGATTCAAAAGATTCAAATATAGAAGGTCCAAAAGCACTTGTTGCATTTTGTATCTCTCTAGTATCATTATAGAAATTACAACTAATTTCAAGAAGGTCTACAGCACTAGAAAAATTGCTCCAATGGAATGTGACATTTCCATCAATATCGGTAATTTCACTTCCAATATATTCAGCAGTGTTAGATGTATTGAACAAAATTTCTGCTCCAACTATATCAGTCTCATCAGGAAAAGACTTGAAATGTAATTCTATCGAAGTCATTTTCACTTCTTCACTTAATACACGAGTATTTTGATAAGAAGTATTATCATTATCCAAGGTAAAAGCATATTCCCCTAATTCTAATGTATTAGCTTCACCATATTTTGAATAAGTAAGATTTAAAATATAATTATCTTCATCTACATCAATAAATGTAATATTGCCATCAGAATCAGTTAAACCTGATGCAATTACTGATCCGTTTGAAGCAATCAATGAGGCGTTTACATATGGAACATTATTTCCGTCGATATCGTATACATTAACTTTTACAATGAAAAATAATGATTCTTCGTTATCATCATCTACTTCAATTTCAAGAGGAGTTATTAATGATTGATAATAATTTTCAAATTTATTTCTACCAGTGTCAGGATTATCAAAATTAGAACTTCCTTCTGTATAACCATATTCTACATACTCCCAAAATTCCATGGTTAATGTGGACAGATCAGGTAAATATAAATTGGTGTAATTTCCGGGAATAAAATTAATAATTTCATTATCATCAACAGTGGATAAAATATCAATTTCCCATCCAATTTCTGAAAGTGAGCCCGTAGGTCCAACATCATAATCAGTTAGATATAATCCAAGTACATTGTTTACAGAATGACTTCCATCATAATCATAAAGTACAGTATAATTCTCTGCAGTGAAATCTACATTCTCATGACCTTCATGTGTTTGATTATCATAATAATATAAATCAGTATAGGTCGGATTAATGTCATCAGTTTCCCAAGAGAAGAAGGTATTATAAGCTGCAAAATCTGAATTATCTAAAGCGATTATTTCACCATCCCACTCAAATGTTCGCGTAACCTTCCAGGCATTCATAGAACGATAAAAAGTAAGTTTATCAACAATATCCATATAATTTGATTCTTCATATAAAATGGAGTTCCATATGATAGTATATTGAGACATGACAGGCCCATTAATGATTTCTTGAATACTATAAATGTCTGAATAAGGATTTTTATTTTTTGCTATATTTATTTCGGCTAAATCTAATGTCCGATTATAAAAGCGCATTTCATCTAAGGTACCATTGAATTGATTAGTAGGGTTGGGAGTTCCCTTATAAGAGACTGCTTCTGAACCCGATCCGATATTACCAAATCGACTTACTTCATCGGTATTATCTTGTCCAAGAGTTGTGCCGGCCGGATGAACTCCGGCAGCAGTACCAACCAAGTCTCCATCTAAATATACATATTTACTACCAGTTATTGGATCATATGTTGCAGCATAATGGTGAAAATTACCATCTGTAATAGTGTAAGATGACACATTAATCGTCATATCGTGCATAGTATCATTAACATTTGTAGCCCACCATAATGTATCATCATCTCTGATAGAAAAGCGCCAATAAGCTGATCTATCCCATGAAGCTAAAATTCTTTCAGTTTCTGCGTCACCAGAACCAGGTTGGCTAGTAGTATTAAACCATGACATAACGGTGAATCCATTCGTACTTAGTAACCCACCATA
>CAYPTZ010000848.1:0-2122 GCA_964413395.1 uncultured archaeon
TAAGAAAAAATAAGTAGAGTAAATATATAGTATTTTTTTTTTATTTTTCCATTATAATTTGATATGAATAATTCACATTATCTTGCCATTCCTCAATCTTATTTTATCTAAAATTAATTCATTATGAAGAATATCTTTTAAAAAAAAGTTAAAAAAAAAAAAGTTAAAAATAATTATTCAATTTTTTTATTATATTTAATACTAATGTCTTGAGAATTTTGATCAATAACTTCAATTACAGGACTTGAAATATTTTGTTTCTTTTTCTTAATATGATATTTAATCCAATTAGTTATACTTGTTATAATTAAGACCATTAAGATAGAATATATTAAAATATAGATAATAATTTCTACCCATGTAATTTGATATCCTAAATTGTTATCTATTTGCCCACCAATAGAAGATTTAGTAATTAATGAGATATAAATTAGAACGCTGATTAAGGCACTTGCAATTGATGCTCCAGCAGTAAATAAAATAAATTTAGGTTGAATATATTCTAAGAATTTATTCATCATTCCTTTAATATTCATTTTAATCATTCCAATCCGTGGTTCATTAAAATTAGATTTGATTCTTCTGAAAATTTCTAAACTTTTTGGACTATCATATAGATCTTGCAATTTATATTCTTTTTTAACTGAAAGAGAAGTTTTTATTATGTTCTTTTTAGGGATTGGTTCTAATTCGCAATTCGCAATCTCTTCTGAAAGAGTTATAAATTGATCTTGAATATGGTCCAGTTGATTTTGTATCATTTGATTTTCTAATCTAATGTTGGTGAGTTGTTTGATCATATTTGATCCTTCAAAGCTAGGACATAATGCATCATCATATATTACTCGAACATCTGTAAAATTGATAATTGCGGTAGGTTCCATACGATATCCTGAATCAATTTTAAACATTGCAGTAGTAAACCAATTTCCATCTGGATTTGGAAGGAAATCATTAAAATGCATGTAACTTACATCACCTCTATCATCTTTTACTTGAATTTCAATAGCTTTAATTAATGGAGTGATCCAAGAATGTAGATTGTTTAAAGTCAATCGAAATACTAATGTATTTTCTTCTCTATCTTCTAGATCTGAAATATTAAGTTTACTTGCTAATTTCACCCAATTTGTTTGCTCAAGTGGATTTGGTCCTTGACCTGAAAATTCTAAAGTGAATGTCCATGGTCTATTAAATAAAGAATCCATATTATCTCCAAAGTGACGAAGTAAACCACTCCAATATAAATCTCGATTTTCATGAAGTCCCCCTATAAATTTTTGTAAAATTGTCTGTAGAACTTCATCATCTTCAACCTCGATATCACCTGCAGCAAACCCTTCTGTTATTTTTTCAATCCACGGAGCATATCCAATTTTTCCGAGATTTTTCCATGATTTTGTTAAACCTTTAAATGTTTGAAGCATTTTATCTGAATTAGGAGATTCTTCTCCTTTCAAAGATTTCATTCCGTAAATCATTCTAGGGATCTCAGGATCTCCTAACTTTGGAGATATTGTATTATAAGTTCTACCTAATTGAATTTGTGATACTAATGCATCATAATCAGGAGTAATCAGAGCCCCTAATTTTTCTGATTCTCCAAGATATTTACTTAAATCCCAAATTTTTATTGATGTGTCAAGAGAGGCAGAGATTAAATTATTCCCGCTTACTGTGAGATCCTTTACATTATTTGTATGGCCTTCAAATGTATCTAAACATATTCCTTGTTTATAATCCCAAATTTTAATAGTATTATCTGCAGAACCTGATATAACCAACCCTCTATGAATCTGAACTGTCCATACTTGATCTAGATGATCATCTAATTCTGCTAAGATTTCTCCAGTTTTAAAATTGAATACTCCACAAATACCATCTCCTCCTGCTGAAACAACAATATCACCTTCAACTGCAATATGAAAAACTTCATCTTGATGAAATTTTATTACTCGTTTTTGTTTTCCTTCTTTATTCCAATATCTGATTGTTCCATCTGATGATCCAGTGACAAATTCTTCTTCATCAGTTATTGCTGCACTGTAGACCGGATAATTATGACCTTTCAATATATGAAGGCATTCACCTGTATTAATATCCCATACCCGAGCGGTATTAT
>CAYPTZ010000849.1:0-2119 GCA_964413395.1 uncultured archaeon
AAAAAATTATTTTAAAAGATCTATCATTTTTGAAATTCCGTATTCTAAGCGCGTCCCCATATATACTTGGATTCAGAATCAAGAATTACTTCAAAGGTTATTAATTTATTCGTCTTCAAATTATAGTTTAATATATATGCGAAAATAAAGTAGTAGTACCTGATCTTCATACTCTAGGGATTATTCTATGCTTAGAAAAATTCTTAAATCTCTCATAAAATCGACAAAAATATCTTTTTTCTAATGTTCCTTCAACAAACGATTCAGTGAAACAGAGTTTCAGGATGATGGAGCATTGGAAGTACTATGCTCCTTGACCAAGCGTAGACTGAGCCACGGAATAATGGACTCATCACGAGGAAAAGTTTGCGCAATTTCCTGCATATCATCTGCTGAGCCTTCAAAAATGATCCGATCCCGTTGGAGATCAGACAGCGGTTGCTCGGTGATATACTTATGCACCAGTTCGGCGACCGTGGGGAGATACTCTTCGTAGAGTGCTTGCTTTCTTTTGTTCCCCCCTTTTCCACCTTTCAAATAGGGAGCCATACTGACAGGATAGTAGGGAGCCATCATAAATAAATCACCCCAATTACGGCGGAGGATGTGATAAGGAATTCCATGCAAGGAGCGCAGTCGATTATCCCCAATCCGAAAGGTGGTGAGGTTCGGTGATCCATGTAAATCAATCCAGAGATGGTGCAAGCGATTATAACTCACATCTAGATGTTCCAATGCAGGTAAGGTTAAAGGTAAGCCCTCCAAAGTCATAAGACGATTTTTAGTGAGATTTAAATGAACTAAATTTGGAAGTTCAACCGGAAGGCCCTCTAAATTAACCAACTTGTTTTCATTAGCGCAAAGTATTCTCAAGAAAGAACATGATTTAGGAAATCCTTGTAAAGTAGTAAAATTATTGCATGAGATATCAATCCCTTGTAACTTTGGGAGCTGTTTAGGAAATCCTAAAAAAGAGTGAAGATGATTATCAAATAAGTATAGATGTTGTAATTCTGGCATCATGGAAGGAAGATTTTGTAATGAAGATAACGAACATTCTTCGATTCTTAAGAGTTTCAGATGGGAAAAATGGGTTAACCATACAGGTAAGGACTTGAATTCAGGTCTTTTTCGAATATGAATTTCAAGAATGTGACCATTTTCTGAATAATATCGACAGCGGTCTGTAATTTCATAATATTTATCAAATTGTCCCGATAGTGAATATTCTGATGCTAAATGCTCTTCTTGAGCAGGATCTTTAATTTTCCAAAGATCAGGCATCCATTCTAACAATAATTCTTCTTCAGTCGTCATTGAACTTTTTTTCTCCAGTGTTTGATAAATAAAAAAAAAACTATTTAAATCTTTAGAGACTGGGTGTTTTTTAGAGCAAATAATCATTAGCTTCAAAGCACTTCAAGCGGAGAAGATGCTGAAGATTTTCAAAGCGAGGGAGATCTGCTGTGTTAAGATACCGCTGCCACCCTCTTGGTAGCAGGTTTCCTGTAACTGTAGAAGTAGCAGGAAATCCTGCTTGCTTCACATTGAACCAAAACTGGCGCATATCTACAGTTATATCAACCATTTTTATCGAATTTGCAATAGGAATTCCATTTTTTAAAAATCTCGTAGGTATTTCCATTTGAAATGTCATTGGCGCTGTCGCTGCATGGCCTGGCTCTAATAGTCCAAAATCGGATCGAATTCCACACAATTTTTGAATGAGTAGCACAGCATCCAAATCGATTTCTGTGTCACCATCAAAAATCCCCAGATCAGCCAACACCTCATAATTTTGCGATGCAATCCAATGCAGATTTTCCAGTTGCTGTTTGGAGGATAGGGTGCGAATATTGACGGGCCCAGCCCCATCATGAATATCAACATAGAGATCATGTTGAGATAAAAGGGAACCAATAATATTATTCTGGTCGATGGTTAAGAGGGGGCTATAATGACCAATCGCTCGAGGAATCGTTCGTTTTTGGCGTAATCCATCGATGAATATTAAATCAACATCCAAATGCGGATATTGTAAGTACCAAGCCTGTTGTGCGTCATTTTCCACCGTGTCGATATGTACAGCCCCATGAGCTAACAAAATCATAATTTCTAA
>CAYPTZ010000850.1:0-2119 GCA_964413395.1 uncultured archaeon
AGTCTTATGAAAATTTTGTTGTTATCGTTCCTGAAGATGAATATACTCAAATATTGATTGGAAATAATATGGAATTAATTAATATTGATGGATTGAATCAATTAATTTATAAATTATTAAAAGAACGAATTATTGAAACTGGAGGCATTCTATATTTTAATGAAATTTGGTCAATATTGCATAGAACTTCTATCCAAAGTATAATCACTAAGGATCATATTAAAAAAGCATTGAAAAAACATGATTCTCCTTTTAATCTTGAAAAATTTAATGGAGAATTATGTGCTGTATTAAAAATTCATGAAATCACTAATGATATAATCTCAATTCTAACTTTAGGAAAGAAATTTGCCTTTTTTTCGAAAAATCTTCTTCAAAGTGAGCTTTTATGGTCTGAACTACGTATTGAAAGAATAATAGACTATTTACTTAGTAAAAAGAAGATAATTGTAGAGGATTCCTATCGAACTGGTAAAAGATATTTCATAAATATTACAAAACAGGTAATTAAAAAAGATTAAAAAAAAAATTAATTGAAATCTACCTTACTTTTTTTTTTTAAATTGGATATTAATTAGTCCAATTTGCGATTCTTCAATAGGGTTTTTACAATAAGAACAAGTTGCTTGTTTTCCTTCTTTTACTTTTTGAACAACTTTATCCTTGATTACTGCAAAACATGTTCCCTTTATACAAACTGAAAATGGATAAGAGATTTCATAATCCGAAGATTGAGTAATTTCCTTTTTGATAAGAAGTGGTTTTGCATTTACTTTAGATGAAATTTGATCCCTCAGATCAGAAATTGTGTCATATAGAAAAGAATCTTCAGATGATAAAACCAATTCAATAAGTTCTCCAGTTTGTAATTTATTTTGTTTTCGTGAAGCTTGAATTGTTCTTAAAAGATCACGGAGTATCCGTTCTTGTTGAAGTTCTTTAGAATCTTGCATATCAAGATATAAATTGAAATCTGCAGTTTCTGTTGATAAGATATTTTTTTTCTTAGAATATTTTTCAACAATGGATATATCCTTAACATTACACATTTCTCGTATTAATTCTTCAAAGGGAACTTTATTTTCTTCTTTCTTTCCAATAATAATTAATTCTTTTGTAGGCCATCTTAGTTTGATTTTATTTTCTGTTTTCAATGAACGAACTTCATCAATGATGTGCCGTGCAATTGCCATTTTTTCTTCAATTTCTTTATTAATTAGCTTATTTTCAACCTTAGGCCATTTATCAAGATGGATGGATTTAAAAGTTTGCTCTGGCATAGCAGGTTTGAACATTTTTTGATAAATCTCTTCAGTTAACATTGGGATTGCTGGTGCAAGAATTAAACAAAGTTTATGTAATACATACCATAATACTGCTAATGTATCGAATTTCTTTGGATCTTCATTATTGGCATCAACATTATCTCTGATAATGGTTATATACCAGCGAGATAAATCATTTATGATGAAATCTTGTATTCTTATAGGAATTGAAGGTAATTCATATTTTTCGAACAAATCAGTAACTTCTTGAATTGTTGAATTTATCCTTGAGATTATCCATAGATCTATATCTGACAAAGTTTTAGTATCAAATTTATGTTTTTTACAATCAAATTTATTTAATTGGAATTTTTCTTGTGCAAAAAGATAACTATTCCATAACGTATTAAGTGTTTTGAATGTATCCGTGTATTCTTTGTAGTCAAAATTAAGATCTTTTGCTGGACCCGTTGCCATTACAGAATATAATCGAAAATTTTCGATACCTTTAATATTTGACCATCGCTTATCATCCTTAATAAATAATTTTTTTCGTTCTTTTCGATTTTTCTTGGGTTTATTGCTTTCTTTAGTTTTATCAAATTTAGAAGTAGTCAGTAAAGCAGCTTGTTTTTTTAAATGTTCTTTTTGAGATTCTGTTAAAATTTCCACTTCACCATTGATGATATCTATAGGTTGAATGGCATTTCCTAATGATTTTGACATCTTTGTTCCATGAGAATTTACCCATCCATGCATAAAACAGGCTTTATAGTTTTTTCTATCAGAAGATAGCATTGCAGCTGAAAGAAGGGAATTAAACCAACCCCGAACTTGGTCTTTTCCCTCTAAAA
>CAYPTZ010000851.1:0-2112 GCA_964413395.1 uncultured archaeon
AATTTTACCAATATATGTTTCTCCTTGAGTAATATTAATATCTAAATTTAAATTTGTCCATTCAGGCTTATTATTATCAACATCCATAATAAATTCGAATTGTAAAGGAAGGGTATCTTCATTTCCCGTTCCATTATACAAATAATAATCAATAAGACCCGTTTCCACACTCCATCTTACTTCAAATGTCAAATTTGCATTTTCCGCCCGATAACCATATACCGATTCATTAATGGTAATTTCGAATTCAGGAACATCAAATAAGTAATTTGCATGAAGCTGCATGTTTTCTGCCCAATCCGTGTAATTATATCTTGGATTTTCACTAAATACTTTTGAACTCCATTCTGGAGCTTTTAACGAATCAGTATCTCTGATAAACTGTGAATCATAAATAGTATAATCTGCATCATATCTTGTTCCATCAATGGCGATATCGATTTGATAGTAATCTGTTGAGTCAAATTGAAGTATTGTATTTTCAGGGTAACCTAAAACTTCAACTCCAAAAAGATCTCCAGTATTAAGAGTAATTGCAATATCATAGTTATTTGTGACCAACCAATTACCCGAATTCTGATAATCCGCATTAATCACTCGATATACTGTTCTATGTGGTGGATCTAACCAAGATACATCTGGAATAATTACATCCGGAGGATTTACGAGAGGATCATTAAAATCATGAATATATGGTGTTGTATTTCCTTGAAGAAGATGTTTAATTGCATAATATCCTGGTTTTTGATAATTATCTCGTGTAAAAAGATGAGGATCTGTTTGAAGGGCCTCTTCCAACCAAAGGACATTATCATTTAATCCCCAAATTACAAGGGCAGTCAAATTTTCATATGCCAAAGCAATATTCGTCAAATTTTCATATAATGTTGCTTGATTTTGTAGATCAGCTTCTGTTATCGGTTCCAACATTGTCGGTCCGGTTTCAGAGATATGTACTTCCAAACCTAATTCAATATAACGCTCAATTTGCTCACTAAAGAGTGTGAAATTATAGAATTCATCACCAAGATTTTCCGCTGGAGGGTAAAATTGAAGCCCTACCCCGTGTATTGGGACATTTTTAGCTAATAGATCGACAACTAGATTATAGAAAAATTCATCCCGAACAATTCCTAATTCTTGGCAATTACCCCACCAAGTTCCTTCATTGAGAAATAATTTGGCATCTGGGGCAACCTCTGCAGTCCAATTATATACATATTCCAAATAATCCGGTCCAATTGTATCATACCAAAAATTGTGCCTCATGATTGTTGTATTAACATAAGGTGCAGTAAAATAATAAGGAGAATCAATCACCTCGTTTGCCATATACCAATACTCTATATCTTCCTTATATCTTCCAACAACATTTTCAATATAATCATGTAAAATATTTAGCAATTCTTCCCGATTAAAATCGGTGATCTGGTTTATCGACCCATTGGGATTATTATGCGCAATCCAATCTGGGTATCCAAGAAACCATACTGATTCACCACGAAAGAACATTGTCATGTTATTTTCTTTTCCCATATTCACCCAATCATCCATTTCTCGAAAATTATAAGTATCATTCGATGGATGAATAGTGGGCCAGCAGGATTCATACCCTGAAGTCATCGTATTAAATTCACTGAAAAGTGTCTTGGTAAATAGCGGATCATAAGTTTCCCATTGAGATACAGATGCCCCTAGCATTAAATCATTTTCATCTGCAAGTTCTCGCAAAGTACGGATGTCTGCTGTATTTAACGCAGCCGATGGAGAGAATAAAATGTTCTCTGTTGCATTATATTCCGTAGATGATTCTTTTTCAAGTGGTTCTTCATTCGATTCTAAAATAGAATAATTCAAGCGGATTGATGAGAATAATATAAATATTATCATCATAATTTGTATTGTTTTAATTTTTTTTAATTTCAGAAAATCTAACTCTCTATAAATTCGTCTCATTTGAAATCATTATTATAGTTTATATTTACTCTTTATAAATTATTAATTTTTAAAGACGATTGTTCTTTTATACTTACTTATAATGGAATCAAAATTGACAAAAATCATTCTTATGATATAATTTTTAAAAAATTGGCTATGATTTCTATTTCAAAG
>CAYPTZ010000852.1:0-2104 GCA_964413395.1 uncultured archaeon
CAAGTCTTCCTTTTTAGCTATAATTTCATTACTATCAGACACAGAATTTCTAGCTCATGGACAATTTAAAAATTCATATGTCGATTTAGGGCCTTTTGATGAAATAATTACAAAATCAAGCAGATCATCCGGTAATATTAACATAGGAATTATAAAGGAAAGTGGCAAATCTGCCTTTGATTCATCAATGGTCCTTGATGGATTGCTTTTATCATTTAATTCTAAATCGGGATTCACTAATTTGTGTGAAGTAATATTGGTTAATAAGAATTCAGCAATTAGATTTCAGTATCAAGATGATCAGATTGTTTATTCATTAAAGAAAATCAGAACAGATAAAAAATGCCTTGATAGTGAGTTCTGTGATTGGACGTTAAATAACAATTTTGATAATGATATTATTGATGAAGGTATTCTTAAAGAAAAAGATGGAATAGTACTCGATATGTTTAAAAGGTTTTTAATGGGTTCATTATTTTTACTTAGTAATATTGTTGAAGAAAAGAAAAAGAATTTATATAATGATTTCGGTTTAGATAAACTCTCTCATAAACTAACTCCTTCTATATTGAAGTATACATTTTGCATGGCTCCAATTAGAACTGTGCCAAAAAGAATATATGAGCCTGAGATTAAGAATTTTTCAGTTGACGGAACTCATATACCCTCTATACTTAGAGATATTTATTTACATAAAGAAAATATTAATTATAAAAAGATCATTAATGGATTAGAAAGTTTTGGTAAAAATTCAGGATTGTTTGATAAGATATCAATTGATCCATATCTTGAAAATACAGAATTATCACCTTTTGAACTTAATATAGAATTATTTAAGAAAAAACTTAAGATTTCAAATGTTGGCTATGGTGTTTCACAAATATTGCCCATATTGACGGAGATACTTATTCGAGATGAAAAAAGTGTTTTCTTGATACAACAACCCGAGATACATTTGCACCCTAAATCGCAGGCATTTTTTGGTGAATTTATTTATAACCAGTTTATTGAATTTAAAAAGAATTTCTTCATTGAAACTCACAGCGATTTCATAATTGATAGAGTAAGATTAAACATCAGGAAATCAAAGATTAGTCAAATTCATAATAAGATCAATGTATTATTTTTTGAAAATACATCTAAAGGGATAAGTACAACAAGGTTACCTTTAAATAAAAGTGGTGACTATAGTCAAAACCAACCGAAAACTTTTAGAGAGTTCTTTCTTAGAGAAGAACTTAATTTCTTAGGCTTAAAATAGGATTCGATAATGATTATTATTATTGATACCAATGTAATTAGTATAGTTTTCAATGTAATGAGTAAAAAGCATGATAATTTTAAACCAGTATATAGATGCATTACTGATATTAACTGCAATGGTATTATGGTTTATGGAGGTACAAAATATATAAAAGAACTGACCAGTACCTTACATCAGAAATATAATAGACTTTTTGTTCAGTTGAGAAATATTGGAAGATTACAAGAACTTGACCGAGATAAAGTAGACCGTTTGGAAAAAGGACTTAAAATAATAGAACCTTGTAAAAATTTTGATGATGAACATATTATTGCATGTATTATTTTATCAGGTTGTAAGCTTAAAGTAACAGATGATAAAAGGGCAGATAAGTATATAAAAGATGAAGGCAACAAATTTTATACTAGCCCAAAAATGAAACCTAAGATTTATCGATATCGTAGTATACATGAAAAAATGATTGAAAAATGTTTTTAATGATAAAACATTTTATTTATTTTATTGTTTATAAATACTTATACTTAAAAACATGGATAACAAAACCTCAATAAATAAAAAGCGCCATTCAATCAAATCTAAAGACCTCAACATAAGTTACATATCGCTAATGGATCTAATTAAATCTGCTGTAATTAATAGTAAGTTTCAGGAAAAGGAGTTGATGCCAAAGTAACCTTTTTAAAAGAATAGTACAACTACTATATATAATATCAATATTGCATTTTGTATCTCTTTTGTATCCGATAAATGATTAAACCCCTAATCTATAATTAGATAAGGGGTTATTTTTGTACCCGGGGCGGGACTTCCCGCCCGACCGAATGACTTCGGTCGTTCGGG
>CAYPTZ010000853.1:0-2091 GCA_964413395.1 uncultured archaeon
AAATCAGGTTCTCGCCTACATGAGCCATCAATAAAAGGCGGAAAATTGAACCGCTTAACAGCATTAACACCAAGTTGTGTCATACATAATGGCCTGTATGAGTTAAGCCTAATCTTTCCTTTATTTTGAATTATTATTTGTCGCATAATAATATCTATGGTTGTACTGAAAGTTCTGCTGCCATATCATATTGGGAATTTATTATTGTCCAGTAATTGCCACAAATGTTCTAATAACAGCACAAATAAATTTTATTTCTGTTTTTTCACTCATCAATTATTTTTTTTCATCCTTAATATTTCTAATCTTAACTCAGCTACTGTTTTATCAAGATTATCAATCTTTTTTTCAGCTTTCAGTATACTATTTTTGTATTCTTCTTGTTGATTCTTCATGTCCAGTTTAATTCTATTTAAATCATACCTGAGATTTTGAATTTCTTTTTCCAAAGAATTCAATTGGCTTTGCAGTTTTTTTAATTCTGGTTTGAGTTGATAGTCAATTTCATTTTCAATGCTATTTATTTTCGAATTAGTAGTTTGCAATGATGATTTAAATACCTTTTGTGAAACACAGCTAATGAATAAAACTGAAATAAAAGAGAATAAAATAAACTTTTTCATAATTATATAATTTAAAATAACGCAGTTCTAGAATATTTAAAATTTACAACCTGTTTTTCATGATTAAAGAAAATATTCTCTATACTTATTTGTTCTAACTCTTTTTCATTAAATTGAGAATATCCCATTGAACAACTTCTAGGTGAAAGCTTAACTTTTAAGGGTTTTCTTTGTTCTAATAAAAAACAATTTTCACCATCGTTATAGCTCTTTGTTTCATTCTCAGTCAAAAAATAATTACATCCAGAAATTAATAAAATCGGTCCTCTGTCTGAAACTCTGACAATTTTAAAAGAAACGGAACTTGATGTTAATTTGAAATCAAGAATGTCATTTGTTCTTAATGTATCATGATGTAATTCTGTATCAAAACTTCCAATTGTAAAAGTGCTACCCTCTGAAGTTATGCATTTCAAATATTTCTTCTCTAAATCAGAATATTGTTTTTGTAAATTCGAGAGAGTTTTATCTTTTTCAGATAATTGTGAGCTTAATGTAAAATTTTTTTGTTGTAGCTCACTTACCAGAATTTCGTTTCTTGTTTTATGGGTTGACAAATCTTCAATCTGTTTCCCATATTTACTATCTTGAGTAAGACGGGTTGTTGCAACTGAAATAGTACCAACTATTATACTTGATATTATCCCGGTTATTAGTCTACCTTTTATATCCTCCATTATTTCATTTTTTAAGTCACGAAGATGAAAAACTTAGACTGATATAAACCTTACACTTAATATCGGCAACATAAAATTTGGGCTAACTATTTTTTGTTGACATTATTAAATCCCTCATATCAACATTTAAAACTCCTGCAATTTCAAAAAGTGTTTCTAAAGATGGTTGCATGTCATTTGTACACCATCTTGAAACCGTAGCCTTGCTTTTTCCTAATTTCTCAGCAAGCCAATTGTTTGATAGTCCCTTTTCTACCAAAACAACCTTTATTCTATTCAGATTCTTCTTTTCCAAAATATCGTTTTACATAAATTTTTTACCAATTTAAGTAAAATTTATTCTTTGAAAACTTAACTACATACTATATATTTATGATTTTATTATTTATATATTTATAGTATTAAATAAATTATTTATAGTTTATATAAACAATATAAAATATAGAAAAAATTAATTGGAGAAAAAAATAAATGAAAAAATATTTATCCATAATGATGATGTGGGCGGAGCACTGTCATAGACTAGAATTACTACCGTTATTGTCCGCCCAATGGCACTGGCGTTCATTAGAACGTGGCTGGCAAATATTTTTTGGTGGAGTTTTTGACAAGCGGGTTGGAATGCTCTTTGCCGCCCGCAGGAACGAGGACGGCAATGTGCATAGAAGGGATGGGGTCTCAAAAACTGTAACAAAAAATATGCGGGTAGGCTTTTTCGAAAATAAAAAAATAAAAGCGCCCCCCGACCTGTCTGCCGACAAGGCAGGAAACGCCCCGAATGGGGCGAAAGA
>CAYPTZ010000854.1:0-2090 GCA_964413395.1 uncultured archaeon
AAAAATAATAGAACATTTAATTGTTTTGAAAGTGTAATATGTTTTTGGCGGCTCTGAGGGGGAATCGAACCCCCAATCGGGTGAGGATAGACCGGATTTGAAGTCCGGCGCCAGGGACCACCCCGGCCGCTCGGAGCCATAAAAGAAAGATATTTAACATAAACATAGAAAAAAGAAAAACTTATTGCTTTAGCAATTTATAGAAAATATCAGTAATTTCTAAGGAATTTTTTATAAATATAAAAATTCATCTGAGTTCTTTAAGAATTAGAGCAGAAAAAAAATAAAATAAAAAAATTTTTAAAACTTTCGAGTCTTTTTCCGTAGAACAACTAAACCCATTAAAACAGAGAAAATCAATAAGAAGTCAAGATTAAAACCAGGAATTCCCAGAATATCATCCGTTGTTGTGGTTGTGGTCGTTGTTGAGCCTGTAGTTTCAGTATCTGCGATTACTATATCCTGTATAAGCAATTCGGCACCATTACCACTGGTATCAATAATATTTAAAACATATTCATACATTCCGATTTCTAATCCATCGATATCAACTATAATATCTTTTCCATCCCAAGGTGTAGGAGATCCATTGACGTCATCAATTGAAAGGATAAAATTATCTGGAAGAAGATCAGATACAGCCCAAGTTAACGTATTTCCTGTTGTTCCAACAATATAATATACAATAGTATTTTGAGTGCTTATCGTTGGTAAGATTGTATCTTCAACAGTAATTATTGAAGTATCAGAAATAGAATTACCGGATTTATCCCAAACTGAACATACTATTGAAAAAGTGCCTGTTGTTGCAGGAGTAAAAGAATAGGATAAAATATCACCATCTGACCAAGAAATACCGCTTTGAACTTCCACACCCTCAACTGTAATTTGATAATTCGCAGGATTATTATCATTCACTGTCCAAGAATAGGTATTATTGGAACCATATTCCAGTGTAGAATCTAGTAAGTCAGTAATTGTTGGGTTTAAAGGATACTCTATAGTAATATATACAGTATCTGACCCTACAAGGTTTGCAGCATCATCTACAGAACATATAATTGTGTATGTACCAATTTCAGAAGGATTGAAGGTATAACTTAGAATTCCATTCGACCACGTTCCACTATCAACAACTACGCCATCAACAGTAATGTTAAATTGATCAGATGTATAATCAAAAACATCCCAAATTATTGTTTGACTAGTTCCTAAGTTCATAGAGAAATCAGGTTCATTACTAATAGTAGGTGCTATTGTATCGATTACCATATATGAATCAGGTAAGCTAGTATATGAAGTTGTCCCTGTTGGATTGAAAGAAGAAACCATAATGACCCTCAATCTAAAAGTATTTTCACCTAAATCCTCAAATGTATGAAGATAGCTTTCAGAAACATCTTGACTACTCCAATACGCACCTGGAATGTCATTGAAAGTTCCCCCGTCAACACTTAACTGTAAATATGTACTAACAAACCCTTCAACATTAGTACCTGTTGTAAAAGTGATGGTTGCCGAGGCCCCTGCTTGTATTATTGGGGGACCAGTAACAGTAAAAGACCCTAAAGCAGTATAGGTTGTTGTCCCTGTTGGATTAGAAGAAGATGCCCTAAAGACTCTCAATCGAAATGTATTTACGCCCATATTTGAAAAAGTATAAGGATATTCCACATCTAAATCTGGAGTCACCCAATATGCTCCAGGTACATCATTATAGGTCCCTCCGTCTATACTTACTTGAAGTTTAGTTGAAATTGAACCTCCAGGATTGGTTCCAGTTGTAAAGACGAATGTATGAGTACCCCCAATATTTTCGGCTTTCGCTAAGTTTATTTGATTTCCGATGGTAAAAATAGGAAAAATTAACATTACACTCATAAATAACCATTTTACATTTTTTTTCATTTTAATCACTAATTACAAATTTTTGTTTCTATTTTTAAATTATTTTATAGAAAATTCAAATTTATCTAATTTGGTTTATGTGTAGAAAAAATTTAGTTACTATTTTGTAATAATTATTACTTCTATAGAGTGTTTTGCATAACCGCTATTTTTCCTGATTTTGGTAAAAAAGCAAGTAAGGT
>CAYPTZ010000855.1:0-2089 GCA_964413395.1 uncultured archaeon
AAAATAGGTAAATGATAATAATTATGCCATTCCCTTAATCAAAAAATCACGGAATGGGGTCAATATTTGGGACAGTGGCAAATCTTCAAAGATATCTACTATGCCTTCTAAATTAATTTCTAATAATTGAACTGTATTCTCAAAAAACAGCATTTTATGTATAATTTCTTTAACTTCCTTAGGCATACCTCGCATCACTAAATCTATTGGATCTTCTACTTGATGATTAGCATATTCTTGAAAAATTTGAAGCATGAAAAGATCAAAAGTTAGTCGATGCAAATCTGCAGCACAATAATAATTGGTCTTAATATCTTGTTTCATAATTTCTATTGCATTCGAAAGATCATATACAGATTTTTTGGCTTGAGCTAAAACTTTCTCCTCATCACCTAAAAATCGATAACACAGCATTTTAAGTAAATTAAATTCTGAAATCATATGCAGTAATCTTGCATTTACATTATTTTTAAGATTCCTAAACGAGTTAGAATATTCTGGGGCTTCTTCAAGTTCTATTTCTAGATTTCTAAAATATAAGGCAATTTCTCGTATCAATTCAATACTTTTTTCATATTTCTTTTTTTTTGTTAAATGAATTAATTCGTTAAAGTTTGAAGCATAATTAAAAATACTAGTATCAAACAATTTTATTGCATCAATTATTGCACTTTGTGCTTTCTTTAACCTCCCTATTTTTTCAAAGCATTCACCTGCACGAAGAAGAATCATTCCTGATGCTTGCCGATATTCTTCTGGATCAACTTCAAAAAATAATTTGGCTACTTCAATATATAAGATACCCGCATTCAAAAAATCTGAATTTTTATAGTGAAGATCTGCTAATATTTGTTTTAGTTTGGCTAATTCTTCTGGAATATTTAAATATTCCATTGTATTGATTATTTCTCTCATGTGTTCTAAAATATAGAGGATTTCAGATTCATTTCTTACATAACATACTAATTGATTAAAAATTTCGGAAATCTTGATAAATTTTCCCAGATTAATATAAATATCCAAAGCTTTAATGAAGAGATTAATTGATTTTTGAATTTCTCCTTGGCTTCCTAATTGGTTTGCTTTCTCAATTAATTCATTGGCTCGAGTTATTTCAGCATTTTGTGTATCAGCACTATTTTCATAATTCATTTTAAATCGCTAATTTTTTCAAGTTATTAATAATTACTTGGGAAATATACAGTGTTTATATATAAAGGCTTAAATCTTCCGTATTTAATTTATTGAATGTTGTCTTTATAACCTTTTTTATCAATATTAAAAAAAAAAAACTTCCAATAGCCCAAAATTTTTTAGATTTGTTTGGTTTATTTTACTATAAGATAATACAGAAAATTGTATTCGAGATTGACTAAAAATATGATGAGACGTGGCGATGATGCAGGTTACGATAGATCTTTAACAATGTTTTCTCCCGAAGGTCGATTATACCAAGTAGAATACGCTTTAGAGGCGGTTAGACGAGGTACGTTAGTTATTGCTTTGAAATCAAATGCTGGAGCAACAATTGTTACTAGAAAAAAATTTACTAAATTAATGGATTCATCAACAATTCAAAAAATTTTTATTATGGATGAGCATATTGGATGCGCTATTGCGGGTTTGCATGCAGATTCCAGAATTCTTGTTGATTATGCACGAGTACAGTGTCAGGTTCATCGTTTAACCTATAATGAACCTGTTCGATTACAGACCATTACTCGAAAACTTGCTGATATTAAGCAACAATATTCCCAACATGGTGGTGTCAGACCTTTTGGTTCATCTCTGTTAATTGTTGGAATTGACCCTGATGGCTCACCTCGTATCACTACAACTAGTCCTTCTGGAACCTACTGGAGTTGGCGGGCTACTGCGATGGGGCAAAATTCTGAAAGTGCAAAAGATGAATTAAATAAATCTTTAGATGATAATATGTCTATTGATCAATTAGTAAAACTTGGAATTAAAATTTTAAAAGAATCAACTGATGAAGAATTTGAGAATGATTCACTTTCAATTGCAGTTGCTAATAAAGAAGATAGGAAATTTAACGTTTTAGAATATGAAGATATTAAAAAATTCTTAG
>CAYPTZ010000856.1:0-2087 GCA_964413395.1 uncultured archaeon
TCTTATTGTTGTTACAGGCAGCAACGCCAACTGCGGTTGCCATATGACTTTTTCCGGTGCCCACTGATCCATACAAAATCAGATTCTCTTTCTGGTCAACAAAGGAAGCTTCCTTTATGGCTGCTATCGCTATACTGTTTGGGATTTGTATCGCATCAAACGAATAGCCTTCAAATGTTTTGATCACATCAAAATTGGCTTGCTTTAAGAGCAGGTTTTTACGATTGACCTCTCGGGCTTTTACTTCCATTCTCAGTATCTTCTCCAGAAATTCTTCCTGTGTTTCTGCCTGTATATCTTTGTATCCCTCGGCTATTCTAGACCCCATTTTAAGTGTTCTGCAATGCTTTCGGATTAATGACTGCATGAGTGTCTCCTTTCATTAATGTGTCATAAGAGGTTGTATCAATCTCATAGGGCTTTATCTCCGGGATGTGATTACCCAGCACCAGATCCGGTAATGGCCTTACTGGTACTGTCATTTGGTAATAAGTGGTCCAGATACTGTCTAAATCTGTTAATCCTCTCTTGATGGTCATTTCAAAGGCCTGCTGTGCTGTGGTGATATCGCTATGGGCAATCATTCTGGTCAAGAGTGTCAAGGCAGCTTTTTTCTCCTGGTATGGGCAACTTTCAAAATAGTTTTGCAGGGTTTGCGGCAGTTTTTGGAAAAAACTGGTGTATTTCAGTGCCGTCGGTCTTTTGGACATCAACTCTAAATAGGGTATCCATTTCATTGATTCTTTCTGTTTGCCGTAAAGCCGGGGATGGTCTTGAATCGGCCGGTAGCCTTCATCTAAAACCAATACTTGATCGGCGGTTGCCTTGATCCAGACCTGCTTACCGGCATAGTTTGGACTGGTGGAATAGAGGTGGCTGTCAAAGGCAACCTTGCCATAATGGTCAACCCTGGCTTTTTCCAATTTAAAGACCTCCAATGCTCTTGGTGGAAGTGGATGCATAGCCTTGTGGTCTTGTTGGAAAAGTTCCGAAATCAGTATGTTTTTCTGGTAATGAAGTCTTTTCATATCCTGATCTGCTTTTTTAAAAAGCTCTTTGTTGTATGCCTTCATATCCCCGAATTCCGGAACTGGTACCAGAAAATTTCTTCTATGATAGCCTATTTTGTTTTCCACAGATCCCTTCTCATGGCCACTGGCCGGATTGCAAAAATTGCTCTTAAAACCATAATGCAGTTCAAATCTGGCAAAACCTTGTGTTTTATCCCTCAGGCCATATTTCTTAATTTTTTTGACTGCAGGGGAAAGATTATCAAACCAGATCGTATCGGGAACCAGCTGGAGGTATTCAAAGATGTCTTTTAAACCGGTAAGCAGGCATTCCTGATTCTCTCCCTTCGTTAACTGGGTATAACCTACATTACTATAGGGGAAGGAGAGTGTTAGATAATGGCCCTGGTATCTTTTTCCGTTTTCCACAAATACCGCTTCTCCAAAATCGGCTTGCGCTTCACCAGGCGGATGTTCTAGCGGCAGGTAACCATCATTCTTGTTATTCATTTCTTTCCGTAAGTTGGCCACTTTACTCCTTACCGCCCTATCAGATACAGTAAACTTCTCACCAAAGATCTCTTTCAATCGGTCATAAATCCTCTGCGCAGTATGACGTTGCTTCCGTGGTGTCTGTAGATCCTGTTCAAGCCAGGCCTTGATGATCTCTAGATACGGTTCTAATTTACTTTTGCGTCTCTTTCTTGGTTTTGGCTCTAGATTAAAATCATCCTGATCTGCATATTTTTTTACGGTTTCAAAGGCATGTCCGGTTTCTTTGGTGATTGCCCTGTAGGACAGTCCTTTCCTTTCCCGTAAATATTTGATATCCTTAACTTGTTCCATGGTCAACATCCTTTCATTACCCCCTTTAGCTTTAGACACTAAAAGGGTAGTTGATTGTTGGGGTGCTGGCAATCTTTTCTCCTGTTTTATGCTAGATTTTTATGCTTCCGTTTGATCTATTTTTATTATGCCAAAAAGATAATAAGCAAAAAATTAGAAGGTACTTTAGTATGTCTAGTTGTAAATGCAATAAATTAAGGTATTTGAGGCGTATCTTAATTTGCTATAGAC
>CAYPTZ010000857.1:0-2086 GCA_964413395.1 uncultured archaeon
AACAGAAATATTATCCCCCTGAGCAAGTTGAATCGAATAAAAATCAACTTCTCCAGCGGGATCAATGGTCAGTTGTTGATTTAGATTACCATTTGAATCTAAACTAAGAGGAGTTGCACTTGCGAAATCATCATTTGGTTCAAAATCATCTGGTCCAGGAGATGGAGGAATTCCATCATCAATATTCACCGAAATGCTATAGGATCCATCATACCCTTCAATACTAAAATAATGATACCCTTCTGATGAAGCTGTAATGTTTACTGTATTATCAAAAATTTCAAAATAATCCCAACTAATAATAAGGGTTTGTGATGGATTAAAAAAATAAAAACTACCCATATACATATTATCATAAATATATGCAGACACGGATAAATTATCATTAACATTAAGATAAACCCGATAACAATCAGAATAATCAGAATCATATGCGGAATAAGCCCCTGACCAAGAGTTACCATCATATACTTCTATTGCGCTAGCAAAATCATCATTAGGTTCTGTATCTGATGCATTTATTGGAAAATACTCCAAATTTTGAATATTTCCAATGTTATCAATATTTACTAATGAACCAAGGGAAAAAATAATACTTCCAAAGAATATGGTCCAAAAAACTTGTTTTTTTAATTTTTTATTTTTCATTTTCACCAATATTTTGACATTTATAGTTTTTATATTCCATTTTTATCTTAATAAAGGTTTATTCAAAAATCATATTTTTAAATTAAAAATTGGTACAAACAATGAAAAGTATTCATCACATTAACAAAAAATACAAATTTCTTTAAGAAAATTCAGATATATCAAACATCATAATATTATAAGGAAAGAAATAAGAAAAAGTGAAGAATGAAGTGAAGAGAAAAAAATTAAAAATCTCAGAAATTACAGATTTATTGCTTCATTTTTTATTTTAAATGGCATTTTTAATCATCTGAATTTGGAGATTTAATAGAAGTTTTATCTAATTTTTTAGATCGCTTTTTGTTCATAGTTGGCTTTTTATTATGTTTCTTCAAATATCCAAAAAGTCCAAATGAAATAGTGGCGCTTGCTCCAATCGCAGACCATACATAGCTATTTTTATACCACGGAGTATAGGGAAAATCGTGTGGAGGATCATTTGCATTGTTTGGATCAGTATCATGATCAATTTCATATTTGTCGTTATACTCATCTCCATCCGTATCTGCACTATTAGGATTTGTGTGATAAAGAAACTCATCATAATTAGTTAATTGATCTCCATCAGGGTCTTCTAATCGATTATATAGATTTGGATCGAATCCATAAGTTATCTCCCAAGGATCAGGCAATAAATCACTATCAGAATCAGAATCCAATGGATTTGTACTGTAGGTTAATACCTCAATTCCATCTAAAAGCCCATCATCATCACAATCAGGGTTATGAGGATCTGTAGCATTAAGAAATTCATAAATATTTAGAAAATTGTCCTCATCATTATCCGTGAGATTATCTGATCCAATAATAGGATTTAAAGCATTCTCGATTTCCCATAAATCGGCCATCCCATCAAAATCAGTATCACTACTTTTAGGATTAGTTACATATCCATCAATACCGCTAACTAATTCTTCAGGATCGAGAATTCCATCACCATCAGTATCGCTACTCCATGGATTAGTTAAATAGGTATTAACTTCGATCCCATCAAAAAGACCATCATCATCACAATCAGGGTTATGAGGATCTGTAGCATTAAGAAATTCATAAATATTTAGAAGACCATCACTATCACTATCAGTAAGATTATCAGTATCAAGAAGAGGATCTAAAACATTATCTATTTCCCATAAATCAGTCATCCCATCTCCGTCAGTATCCGAATTTAAGGGATTTGTTATATATCCATCGATTCCACTAATAATTTCTTCAAGATCATCAATCCCATCATAATCACTATCAGAATTAGAACTATTAGTACCAAATTGAATATTCTCTTCCCAATTAAGTAAATTATCTCCATCAGAATCTTGATAAAAAGCATCCATTGGATCATAAAAATATTGTAAATGGGTGGAATTTAATGCGAGTAAATCATGAGTTGGATAATATG
>CAYPTZ010000858.1:0-2086 GCA_964413395.1 uncultured archaeon
TCTAAATAATGATTATTCCTATTATGAAAAATGTAGGAAATATATAATGTATTTAGATTATACTTATGAAGATCCACAGATATGTTTTCAAAAAATATTTCAAAGTAGAACCAAAAAATTAGGAGTAGAATTTGAAATTGATTCTAGCAATATAAACGATAAGGGTTTGAAACTAATATTTAAAAAAGAAAAATATGAAGAAGAGCAAAATATTATCGTCGATTATATTTTACTTGCAAGAATTATTTATAATATTACAAGAGGATATGAAAAAGATTTTTATTATAAAACATATTTTGGATCATACATCTTTTTTATTGGGATTGCAATTTCACTCCAATATTTATTATTGGGAGTGTTAATCGCCTTATTAGGAATAGCAATAATAATGTATGCTATTTTAATAGGAATTGGTAAATATTCTGATATATTTGAATATGCAAAATTAACTTTGGGAATATAATCTTTTATTAAATTTTTATTTGAAGAGTTTTTCAATCCCTATAGTTTTAAATTAATTTGTGAGGATTATAATAATATAAAGCGCGTGTCCAAAAATTTACGTGGAAAAGACATGGAAATGGAAGTGTGGGGCGTAAAATTTACGTTTCAACAAGAAAATAATGAACAGCCAAAGAATTAACAAGGGAGTGTAATGTTTCTATTTTTTCCATTTTTCTTACTCATTATTCAGCCATCTTTCTGATTTCATTGCAAATATCTTTCCTTGAATTCGATAGGTTAAAGTATAACATGTTATGTCTTCCTGATTGGCACTTTAAGATAAGCAATGGATTCCCAGATAATTTTCGTGATTAACAGTCTGAACGTAGTTTTTAAGATATATCACGATCTATTTGAGATTTCTACATAAATTTTCTCTGGTCTGAGCAATCAGGAAAGTTAAAATGTGAATTCGAATCAAAAAAAAATATTAAGGGTTCGATTCTCCCTCAGAGCCGCCAAACTCGTCTGTTACTTGTCCGGCATACAAAATTCTATTTTAAAAAATATAATTTAATTATTAAAAAATGAATTTAGCGTAGTTTTAACAATTTTACTTTCATTTGATGTAAAAAAAATCTTGAATTTTCTTATAGAGGTTCATGATTGTCAAAAACAAAATTTTTTATTTAAATTCAAAAACTGCCTTAATATAAAATTCTAAAAATATTAATATTTGAAATTGTAAGAATTATATAAGAAAATAAAAATGTCTGCAATAAACAATAAATTACTAAATGATATCCTTAGTCTTCCCGTAGATATCCGTAGTAAATTGATAGAAACGTTGATTGAAAGTTTAAATGTCCCAATTCAAAAAGATATTGATCAATTGTGGAAAGAAGAAGTTGAAATTAGAACGAAAGCAATAAATTCTGGAAAAATTACTCTCGTTGAAGGTGAAGAGGCAATTTCACATATTCGAGAAAGGTTAATGAAATGAATTTTAAATTCCATCCAATTGCATTAACAGAATTAGAAGATGCAATCAGTTATTACAATCATCTTAATCCAAGTTTGAGTTTAGAATTTCTTGAAGAATTTTACTCTAGTATACAAAGAATTTTACAATTTCCATATGCTTGGATGAAATTTTCTGAATCCTGTAGAAGGTGTTTGTTGACTCGATTTCCATATGGGATTATATATCAGTTTAGCGATGATACAATAATTATTATTGCAGTAATGCAAGTTAATCGTAAACCAAATTATTGGGAAAAAAGAATTTAAGATTTTTTTGAACATTTTGAACTAAAATATTTTATATTTATATTATCACATTATTCAAGTTATATTGGTTGAACTTTAATTTTATTAAAATTTATCACGCTTGAATTGAGATTTTCACTCCTAATGATATAAGTGCATAATAGGTTAATAATATACTCCGGAGGTTTGTTTCGATTCCCCCTCAAAGCCGCCAAAATTCGAATTTATATGTCAAAAATACTATATTTATAAAGATTTTGTTGTCTTTTGTTGAAAAAAAGATTACTTATTAAAATTATCATTCCATCACAATTTTAAATTATCTTAATTTTTCAAGAGTTTCCACTTGCCAGATTCTTTCTTTTGTTATAGC
>CAYPTZ010000859.1:0-2082 GCA_964413395.1 uncultured archaeon
TGAAGTTTTTAATATCTCCACTGATGAACTTTTGGGAATTAAGAATGAGCCCAAGATTTATTTAGAAGATACAAAACCAAAAGATGCTTCGCAACCAATCCGTATAAGTGTCCCACAAAAAAATATAGAAAAATTTAAGGAAGTTTTCTTATACATTTTAAATAAAATTGGTTCAAAACCTAATATCGGCGAAACTGTGATCTACAAGTTGCTTTACTTTATTGATTTTGATTATTATGAAAAGTATGAAGAACAATTAATTGGAGCAACATATCAAAAAAATCAATACGGTCCAACTCCTATAGAATTTAAAAAAATTATTCAGGAAATGATTAAAACTGATGAAATAATCAAATTGAAGGAAAATTATTTTAAATATCCGCAGACTAAATATCTCCCAAAAAGAAAACCAAATCTACGAATTATAAATGCTGAAGAATTAGAGCTTATAGATTCTGTTCTGTCAAAACTTTCTGATATGAACGCTTCAGAAATTAGCAATTATTCACATAAAGATGTACCATGGCTTGCAGCAGAAGAAGGAGGAATTATCGATTATGAATCGGTTTTCTACAGAACCGATGAATACTCGGTACAGAACTATGATGGAGATTGCACAGACAGTATTTAAGGAAATATATTTTCATACTGAATTTGAAAAGGAATTCAAAAAATTCAAGAAGAAATGGCGAACCATTCAAGAGGATTTGCTTACGTTTATTAATACACCATTAAAATTATTTCATAAGCAGTCTTTGGATGTAAAAGGCATTCAGCCGATAAGCGGATTGGGTATTATAAATACTAAAATTTATATAGCCAAACGTATCGCTTGTAAGGCACTTAAAGGAACCGGCAGCAACTCCGGCATACGAATTATTTATGCCTATATAGATGAAAATGATAGCATAGAATTTATTGAAATGTATTATAAAGGAGATAAAGATTATGAGAACAGAGAAAGGATTATCAATTTATATAAATAGTAAAAAAGACAGGAAATCAATCCTGCTTTATGTCATTACTGAGAACAGTTATTTGTTGATGTTTTCTTCTTTTCAGGAATATACACGGAAGGTTTCACGATGAGGAAAAGGAGAAGGAAGAAATATTGACCCCGCTGAACCAGACAAAAAACCATTGCATTGCCATTTTAATACAGATTGTGGGGTTTATACTGATTGTATTACAACAACTGAGATAGTTAATGATAAGATTAAGTTAGTGAAATGGCATAGGAAACTACAAAAGTTCCTCGGTTTGTGGTTTACAAGAAAGGAATTTTAAGTGAGATTATTGACAAATAAAAAGATATTTTCACTTTAACAGATAAACTTGGAAAAAACATAAATAAAGGTTTATTGTAAACGCAGATAAAATGAGAAGAAAACACGAAAATATTTAAAATATTATTTAATCTAATTATCTTATTAAGGTGATTTATGGAAAATATGAAAAATTCAGATTTATCTTTTTTTACTAATGAACCCGGTCATACATTATTAGACCGATTTAACAAAAACTTGAGTACTACCCGCTTTTTTGATGTTCTAGTTGGTTATTTCTATTCCAGTGGTTTTTATGCATTATATAAATCATTAGAAAATACAGAAAAAATCAGAATTTTTGTAGGGATTTCAACTGATAAAAAAACTATTGAATTCATTGAAAAATCAAGGCAGGTACAAATACTCTTTTACTTGACACAATTCTCCCAATAATCGAATTTCTTCACGCTTTCGGTTTCGAAAAAGGGTATTATAAATAAATAAAGTATATTATTGGAGTTAATAGTGGCAAAAAATACAGAAGAATCTATCGAAAAGACATTATGGAAAACAGCCGATAAACTGCGAAAAAATATCGATGCATCCGAATATAAGAATATTGTTCTAGGTCTCATTTTCCTCAAATACATTTCAGATTCATTTACGGAAAAACTCGAACAGTTAAAACTTGATTTTGGAAATCCGGATAGCGAATGGTATGTAAAGGAAGAAAAATCCAGATACAATGCCTTAAATGATCCTGATGAATACCGCGCAGAAAATGTATTCTTTGTTCCAGAAAAGGCTCGATGGT
>CAYPTZ010000860.1:0-2081 GCA_964413395.1 uncultured archaeon
TAAATCGACCTAAAATTTCTAAATTATCTGCTACTATTTCAATAGCTCTATCTGTACCGGATAATACTATTGGTATTTTGGCTTTATTGCTTAGAGCTTTCAGACCATTAATTATATCATTTTTATGATCTCTTCTTGAATCTAACAAATTTTGAATTTCATCTATAAAGAGTATGCTAATATTTTTTTCTTTAATTTTTTCTAATATCTTTCTCCTAAGATCCCCTGTTGATTTTTTAGACTTTGCTGGATAACCTAATTGAATTAAAATTTCAACATAAAATTCTTTTAATGTGACTCGTTCTGGTGTCTCAACAAAGATTAGGTTACCATCTATTTCGTTCGCATAACTTTCAATAAATCGTACAATCAACGTTGTTTTTCCATTATTGGTGGGTGAATATAACAACATTCCTATCATTCTTGGTCTTATTGGCTGTTCTAATAAATCAAGTATCTCATTGAAAAGCATTTGAACAAATGAATAATTAATAAATAATTTTTCATCTAGAAATTTTATCCATTCTTTTTCATCATTCTGAAATAAATGAATAATATGTTCGGGTAATCTTTTTAAATGCTCTTCTTCTGAAATTATAGTTATTTTATTTTGTTTTTTGTTTTTTTCATTTTCTAAATTCAATATTCTTCATCCTCCATATCATGATTTGTTTTATAATATTCTAAAAAAAATTTTTCTTCACTATTTTCCTCATCTTGAGTTGTAAATACATCTTCTATCGAAAAATTAGACTCATTCTCAGGTGTTTCACATAATTGAGAGTTATTTGAAAATACTTTTGAATGAATGCCTTTTCTTTCATTTTCTTTAAGTTTTTCTTTATTTTTTCGGATTGTTCGTGTCAATTTTTTTGCATGATAGACAATTTCTTCTCTTTCAATTCTGGATATTTCTTTTTGATATTTGTATGGTGTTATTCTTTCATCAACCCGATTTCGTAATATTTTGATTTCTTCAATCCAAGCACTTGCATTAATTGGTTTATCATTGTGTATATTTGCTAAAGCTTGTGCCCATCCACTAGCTAATAATACTTTAAGTGGTCTTTCAGTAATTGGATTAATAACCCATACATTTCTAATATCTCTACTGTCAATCAAAATACCAATATCAATATTTCCTTTAACATTATGTATTTTTGAAAGCTCTTTACTATTGTATTTTAAATGTTGCCATGTAATACCATTATAGGATAATTTTCTTTCATATTTTGATAACGAAGAAAGATAAAGCATATCCAAATTACTTTTATGAATTGGGGACTCTCTTGGAAGAGGTAAAATTAGTTCTCCTTTTCCTTTTAGAACATCTTCCCATCGTAGAAACGGGGCTAAAACACGTCCTTTATATGGATTAGTAAAGTGATATTCGTCAATTACCCATTTATGACACCATTCCTCAATTTGTTGAAGAGTAAATACTGCTTCTAATTCCGGTTTTAATTCTGGATTTTCTAATCTTGATTTTAATAAAGGTCGAGTCCCTGGAACATCTTCATCTTTAAGTGTTAATCTTAAAATATTAAACCATTGTTCAATTAATGCTTTGTATCTAGGTGTTCGTATTGGCGCAAATTCAAGAATTATATTATTTGCTATACAAAATTCTCTTAATTTTTTAGATCTATAGTCCATTCCATTATCTACAAGAATCATTACTGGAAATCCTTCAATTGGCCAATTTTGCTGGCTTGTATAGATTTCACAATATTTTTTTTTTGGTAATATACTCTGAATTAATACTTCTATAACTGATCTAGCAGAACTTGGGAAATACGATATATTGAAACCAGTTATTAATCGAGTATAGCAATCTATAGCTGCTGTCATATAAGGTGTAGATAAACGTTTTCTTTCTTCTGAATCAACTGGAAAAACATCGAAACTTGTATTATCCATCTGAACTATTTGCATTGGATAATATGCACCTTGAAAAGAAGAAAGTGAGGGTGTAAAATTTGATTTAAAATATTTTTTTCCATGTTTTTTAGCTAATTCTGCAGATGTTGTATTGGAATAGATATAAGATTCAAATGTATGCTTATTTGGAATATCTGAAA
>CAYPTZ010000861.1:0-2074 GCA_964413395.1 uncultured archaeon
AATGCTATCAATATCATCTTTATATTTCAAATTTTGCCCTTTTCCGATATTAATCGAAATAAATATTATTATCTAAATATATTAAAATCAAGATAAAAAAAATAAGTATATTTTTGTATTAAATAGAATATATCATATATTCTAAACATGTCCTAATAATCATTTTAGCTAAAAATTTAATTCTTCTTGAAGAAAATCATGAAGCTTAGAAGAAAAACAACAACATTAGATTTTTTAAACATGAAAAATAATGGAGAAAAAATAACTATGTTGACTGCTTATGATTATTATACTGCTAAAGCGTTAGATTTAGCTGGTATTGACAGTATTCTAGTTGGAGATTCAATGGGTATGGTAATCTATGGTGAAAAATCAACTTTATATGTTACTATAGAAGATATTATTAGACATACTCAAGCAGTATCAAAGGGTTCTGAAAATACATTAATCATTGCTGATATGCCATTTATGAGTTTTGCCTTGCCAGAAGATGCTGTCAAAAATGCTGGGAGATTGATTAAGGAAGGACGTGCTGATGCTGTGAAAATCGAAGGTGGGAAAGAAAGAATTCGAAGCATTGAACTGATGCTCCAAAGTGGAATTGCAGTCATGGGTCATATTGGTTTAACTCCACAATATCTCAATCAATTTGGGGGATATAAAATACAAGGAACTAATGCAATGGCTGCAGAAGCATTGTTAGAAGATGCATTATTATTAGAAGAAGCAGGTGTTTTTGCAATCGTCTTAGAAATGATTCCATGGCAGATAGCAAAAGAAATTTCAAACCATCTTTCAATTCCAACCATTGGAATTGGAGCAGGTGCAGGATGTGATGGACAAATATTAGTTAGTAATGATATGATGGGTCTTTCTGATTCAAAACCATATAAATTTGTAAAAAGATATGCAAATATATGGGATTCAATGATAGTATCGATGCGTCAGTATATTGAGGATGTAAAATTGGTTCAATTTCCTCAAATCAATAACAGTTTTGAAATTGATTCGAATGAATATAACTTATTTAAGACTAGTATTTTAAATAATCCGAAAATTATGCGTTTTTCAAATGCTAAATATACAAAAAACTCAAAAAAAGATGATAAAGAACTTGGAAAAATATATTGAAATTAAATTTCATGACTCTAATATCATTTAAATATTCCTTTTTTTATATACTTAGTAATGCTAAGTGATGAATTTAAACCAAATATTTTAGTTGGAACTTGTGGTTGGAGTTATTATGATGATTGGAAGAATAATTTTTATCCTGAATTTCTTAAAAAAGACCAATTATTAGATTATTATTGTAAAATTTTTCATACAGTTGAAATTGATTCAAGCTTTTATCATTTGCCATCAAAAAAAACTACAAAGAATTGGAGTACTCAAACCCCAAAAAATTTTAAATTTAGTGCAAAAATACCCAATACAATTACTCATAAAGCAAAATTAGATCCAAAATTAGTAAAAGAACCACTATTACAATATTTTCAGAATTTTGCTCCATTAGAAATAGATGATAAAATGATCTCCCATCTAATTCAACTTCCTCCAAGTATCTCCCAAAATAATTCATGGAAGAATTTAGAATTCTTTTTTAATCTTTGGAATGAATTACGAGATGAAAGAGGAGAAGAATTTTGTGAGAAAAAATTAAAAAAAACTTCATATCGACCCATTGTAGAATTTCGAAATAAATCGTGGATAAATGAAAAAACTTTTGATTTATTACGTGAATACAATATTGGATATTGCGTAGTAATTGAGCCATTAATTCCACCAATAATAAAAATCACAAGGAGTGATATTATATACATAAGATTTCATGGATATGGAAAAAAGCCTTGGTGGAATTATAATTTTTCTGATGAAGAATTAGAGAATTGGGCAAAAATTATCAAGAATTCAAAAAAAAAAAATAGAAATGCCTTGCATGTTGCATATTTTAATAATCATTTTAGTGGATATGCTGTAAAAAATGCACTTGATATACTCCCAAAAATCAATTTAGCACCTATTAATAAAATCAATGAAGTCAATTCTTATTATAAATCTCAAAATAGCAAAA
>CAYPTZ010000862.1:0-2074 GCA_964413395.1 uncultured archaeon
AATTTTTGATTGATCACTATCATCACATTAAAGAAGTGACTTTGTAATTTAATTTTGTCTGGATTTTTTAAATTCACCACCAAAAACTCAATTATTTACAATATTCTTCAAATATTGATGATATTTTTCTAAAAATATGAAGATATATTTTCATTCAATTTAATGAATAATATAAAATAAATTATTTTTCAAATGATGCATATCATTAATACAATTAGGTTAGGGAAAGGCACAATATGAACCATATCCATGAAATTTATAGCGAATTAGAAGAATTAATTACATATGGAGAATATGAAGTAGTATTAGCAAAATTCAATTTATTAGAAAAGGCCTTAAATGCATTCAATATTGATTTTCTGAATATTAAATTGCTGAAAATCAAATTTTTCAATTATATTGCAAACTATAGAGAGGCCATTGATATTATTAATGACATATTTGCAATAAAAGAAGATTTCATAAATGATTTTTTTTTTTTCAATTTTATTATTGAAAAATTGAAATCCTTTGAAGCTTTAAATAAAATAAAAGAATGTTTTTCTTTAATTGAAAAAGGAAATATGTATTTAAGTCTTTTCAAAGAAAATAATGTTAGAAAATCCCAAATAAGCGTGGCAAATTATTTATTAATTATTGGAGTTATCTATCAAAAAGATTACCAATATGATCAAGCTTTAGAATATCTTAATACAAGTTTAGGAATTTATACACAATTCAATGAATCTCTCGGAATTGCAGAAGTATTGTATAAAAAGGGGCTTGTATATTATTTAAACAAAGAATTTACAACTTCACTCAAACAATTAAATGAATCTATAGAAATCAGCAAAAAATATAACCCTAATATGTATATGGCATGGGGATTAACATATAAGGCAATGGCATTCTATTATCAAAGAAATTATGATGAAATACCTTCAGTTATTGTTCAGAGTTTAAAAATTTCTAAAAAATTTCACAATATTCACTGTGAAGATTTTTGTATGGTAATTCTGGCCCATTACTATAATAATAAAGGGGATTTTGATAAGGCGTTAAAATATAATAAAGAAAGTCTAAAATTACGAAGGATTCGAGGAAATCCTATAGAAATAGCTTATGTTTTAGCAGATATTTCCCAGATATATAGTCGAAGAGGAAACTTAGAAAAATGTGAATATTATTTGAACCAAGCAATTAAATACCCTGAAGCAGCAGAAGATCCACTATCAGCTTCATTATTATTGACGACTAAAGGAATTTTATTGTCGGAACAAGCCAAGTATTCTTTAGCAGCTGATCATCTAAAACAAGCAATTATATTATTTGAAAAATCTAATTCCTTTGCCCTTACAATGAAATGTTACCACTATTTAATCTCGATTGAACTTTTAAAAAATAATAAAGAACAAGCATATCAATATTTGGAAGAAATTCATCAATACTCAAACCTTAAACTCGATAATCAACATATTCATAATTATTGGCTATTAGAAAAAGCGATAATATATAAAAATAGTCGTGATACCTATAAAGAATTACTAGGAAAAAAAATTCTGGAAGATATCATTTCTGCAGATATTCCCTATCCAGATTTAAAAATAGAAGTCATAATTCATTATCTTGAAATAATTATTAGTGAACTAAAATTTAAGGCGAATAAAAAGGCATTTCATGTAATTGACACAATTTTGAACAAATTAGAAAAATACGCAAAAATTCAGAAAAAATATACCTTAATCAGTGAAATTTTTCTCTTTAAAGCTAATCTAGAAATAAATAATTCGAGATATACCAAAGCAATGGAATTTTATACCAAAGCTTTGAAATATGCAAAAAAAATTAATTTAGAATTACTTATCATTAAAATCTCTAAAGAATATGATACATTATTGGATTATTTTTATCACTTTAGCAATTCACAACAAGTTAAAATCAAATTTAATGAAAATATAAAAATTTATGATTTCCAATTTCTTTTTTCTAAAATGACACGAAATCTGCAATTTAATTTCCTTGATTCACCAGAAGTACCTATTTTTTTAATTATATGGTCTGAAATTGGCAGTAATTTATATGAAATCATATTTAA
>CAYPTZ010000863.1:0-2073 GCA_964413395.1 uncultured archaeon
AAAATTCTGATGGTTATACATCAACCAATCAATATTGTGCAGGTGTTCCTGATACAATTTCCGATGGTGATTGTAGAGGTAGAGACCCTCAAAGTGGTGGTGGTAGTATTGGTACAAACAAAGATATTCAGATGAGAAATTGTCTTATGGCAAAAAATTCTGATGGTTATACATCAACCAATCAATATTGTGCAGGTGTTCCTGATACTGTAGCAGATGGTGATGATAAAGGTAGAGAACCAGAAAGTATCGGTCAAGAAGCAGGTACTTGCATTGATTTTGCAATGAGAGATTGTATGCTTGCAAAAAATGCAAATCTTTATACAAAAGGAAATGAATATTGTGCAGGTAGTAGTAGTGTGTAATGACAGTAGAAACAAAAATATTATTTGAGAATATCAAAAATTTTCGTCAACTTTTACGAGAAGGCGTTGGTCAGGATTCTATTATTAAAGCAATTCAGAATCATGAATGGCTTTATATTTATTATAATGCCGATAATGAGAATGGTGAAAATGCAAGTGGTTATAGAACAATTAGACCATATGTTCTTGGTACAAATTCTGCTGGTAACACGGTTTTAAGAGCATGGCAGGATAATTCAAAAAATAGTTGGCACTTTTCTCATAAACCAACTCGTGATGATAGTAAATATCATGATTATTGGACTGATTCTGAAGGCAATAAACCGGGTTGGAGAATGTTTCGACTCGATAGAATCACAAATGTATATCCAACAGGTAAGAAATTTAATGATGAAAATGGTTTACCCATGATACCTGCTGGTTATCATGAGGGTGGTGATGATAACATGACTAGCGTTATTGCTTATGTTTCAACAAAAACCGAACCCGATTTCGAATATAAATATGAAAAAGGAATTGAACCAGAACTAATTTCAAGACCTGAACGAAATAAAGCAAAATGGGATAGTATTCGTAAAGGAAATAAAAACAAAAAACAAATTACTGCTGACGATGTTGTTAAATTACGTGATATTGCAAGTCGTGTACAAAAAACTGCTCATGGAAAATACTTGGTCGTTATTGATGATAAAAATAATTTTCAATTAATGCTAGGAAAAGATAAAGACAAACAAAATATTCCTAATATAGCGATTGTTGGGTCATTACCATATTTATATGATAGTCTTGTTAAGAAAAATGCCCCTGCTGATGATAAATTTTTCAATGACATGAAAAATAAAACACAAACAGATTTAAGATTAAAAGCACAAGATGCTATAAATCAGAAAGAACCAGAACTCAAAGAAACAAAAACTTCTGAAATTCCATATAAAAAGATGACTTTTTTCAAATAATGGAGTATTTATAAAAAAATATAAAAATTTATAATAATGGCTAAAAAACTTGACTTAAATAAATTAAGGAATGAAATTGATAAAGAGAAAAAGGGTCGTAATATGACTTCTTCGCACTTAGGTGAAAGTGTTGGTCATGGTGTATCATCACGTGATGTATTTTTAAGTGGATTATTGGCAGCGAGAGAAACTGGAAATGAAACACCAGCAAGCACTTTAATTAAAGTAGTTGAAAATAAAGTGGCTGAAAAACATGGTGAGGTAAAAAAATATGTTGTAAATGAAGTAGCATCTACATCCGTTCAAAGTAAAGCACCCGCACCGATTGATATGTCACCAGAAAGAGAAGAACAATTATATCGTGACCTTGAAAATAAAAGAAAACAAACGCTTGCCGAGAGCATTGCTACTTTTCAAGGTAATGCTCCCAATTCAAAATTACCACCTGCTGTAAATTATAATGGTAAACAATTTCTAACCTCAATCCCAGCGAATGTTGTAGCACCAACGCAATTAAATGAAGCAGCATTAACTGAAAGTGTGAAAAATGTTGTTAATAATTATCTCACTGAAAATCTTGGTGCTGTTTTTGAGGAAGCAATTAAGGGAACAATTATTGAAATGTATGCAGTGGAACGAATTAAAGAAGTTCTAAATGAAAATCGAGATTTAATCAAATCTGTAGTGGTTGAAACCATTCGAGAGATTCAAGCAAGAAATAAAGCAAAAGCGCAATCTTAATTGCGCTTTTT
>CAYPTZ010000864.1:0-2069 GCA_964413395.1 uncultured archaeon
TATGATTCAGCAGGTTTTAGATTTCATTCATATAATTTCTTTCAATCTGTTTTTTTAACAAAAAAAAGAATATTAATATCTTATATATTATTGATAATCATCTCATCCATTATTTCTTCCAATATTATTAATGAGATAATATTCTCCATTATTTTTTTTATCACAAGCTTAATTTTGTTGTGTTTTTCTTTTATAAATTTAATTAATTGTCAAAACAATAATTCTGATGGGACATCGAATAATTCTGTTGGATGTACACTCCTTTTATCCATTATGAAAAGAATAAAGGATGTTAATCAAAATTTTGATTGGTGCGATATCGAATTTATATTTACAGGTGCCAAAGAACAAGGCTCATATGGATCGAAAGCCTATATCAAAAAACACCAATCTGAGCTAGATTCATATAAAGACATCTATGTAATAAATTTCAACAATCTTTCAGAAAAAATGGGATATATGAAACCAAATAAAAGAAAAAAGGAAAAATCAACGAGTATTTTTTTAGAAGACTTGATCATGCATCATTTAAAAAAATCAAATATTAATTCTTATCAAATAAAACGGGATTTTTTTGAAAATAGTGATCATATTCCATTTTTAGAAAAAAAATATAATGTCTTTTCTTTTACCTCAACCAATTTCACAAATATCAATACTCTTTTCAGTCCTTTATTCTTTACAAATATCTATTCACCATCAGATAATTTTATTAATTATGATCCCAAAATATTAATGAAAGTTCATAAACTAGTCTATGATATAATATTGACCTTAGATAAACGAATAGACGATAAAATTAACTCTGGAGAATAAAAAACATTAAAAAATCTTTCATCAAATTAATTTCCGGAATTCTTGATAATCATAATCGAAAAATTTAATATATACGAATAATTGAACACCTTAGTGGTATAAAGTGGTACAATATCAAGAACGATCACGAAGAAGATCTACCGGAGCTAAAATTCATTCTGCCCATAAAAAACGAAAATCAAGAATGGGACGAAATCCAGTTGAAACCAAAATTGGAGACGACCGTAAAAAAATTGTAAGAACTCGTGGCGCAAATGAAAAAATCAAAGCATACTCTTTAGGTATGATTAATGTAACAGATACAAAAAAAAACAAGACAGTCCAAGTCCAAATTAAAAAACTTGATGAAAATAAAGCATCAGTTGATTATCAACGAAGAAGCATTTTAACTAAGGGAGCTATTGTTGAAACTAAACTTGGAAAAGTTAAAATTACTAGCAGACCAGGACAAATAGGTCAAGCTAATGGTGTTTTATTAGATTAATTTTTTCTTACGAATTTTTTCTATTTCTTAAATTATTCGATTTATATAAACAAATATTGTAAAAAAAAAGTGTTTTTATTTATTTCCAATAAATTATATTATCTAAATTCTTCATAGTCCATTTAATGATAATTATTGAAAATACGATCCCAAATATTGGAGGTATAATTAATTTAAGAAGATATGGACTGCCATTTTGAATAACTGAAGCATAAACGATTGCAGATCCAAAAATATATATTCCTGCTGTAAAAATTCCAACAATTACACCCCATCGTCTTTTATTTTTATATCCAATTGCAGCAAGAAATGACAAAGGAGTAGTAACTAATAGATCAACATAATATATTTGTAAATTTGCACCTTCAGGTGCTCCAAAAAGAGGCCCATCACCCCAACGATATAATGCCCCGACTAAAGCAAAAATACCTGTAGCGAAAAAGCATATTGAGAAAGAATGAGTAATCTTATCGATTTTTTGATTGATTAATGATGAATTATAAGCAGATTCGGAACAATTATGAATTGGTTGTGAGGGATCATATAATGATTCATGAGATCTAATTTTAGAAATAGAATTTTGAATGGCCATTATTGGATGACAATCATCATAACAATAAATAAAAAATGGAATCCAATTTTTAGCATTAATTTACATCATTATTTTTTATTAGATTTTCGTTGGGCGATTTTTTTCTTTAATAATTCTTGATTTTGAATTTTTTTTTTCTTTTTCTTCCCCTTAGTCTTTTTAAGTTTGTTTTGTTCC
>CAYPTZ010000865.1:0-2067 GCA_964413395.1 uncultured archaeon
GTTGAATATAAACTAATTAAGAGTATGTAGCATGTGCATACCCCAGTTAACTTTAATAGAGCCAGACAAACGTTCTCATGGTAAAATTCCATTGTCCTGCACTCTACCTTCAGGAGAACAATTTATAGTTCCTTCAAATTTATATCTTATAGGAACAATGAATACCGCAGATAAATCAATAGCCCTTTTAGATATCGCATTACGTAGACGATTTGAGTTTGTCCCAATGTATCCAAATTATAATTTAGAATTTGAAGAAAAAGAGGTTTTGCGTTTAATAAACGAAAAAATAATTGAATTGAAAGGTTATGATTTTCAGATAGGTCATGCATATTTCATGTCCGATGACTTTAACCTAATTGGCTGCATGAATAATAAAGTTATTCCGTTAATGCTTGAATACTTTCTTAACGATGAGAATGAGGTGAAAAATATTTTAAAATATGCTGGTCTTGCTTTACATGAAAATGAGTGGCCATTGCAAATTATTGGAAAAGAATCCGAATGATTAATCTTTTTGAATATCAAAATAAAGTAGCCTTTAAAGGGGATTTTTCAGGGCTTGAAAATTTTCTTGATGACATCTGGAATAAAAGGGAATATTACAGTTTTTATGAAACAGATGATTCTGAAAAAGTTGAAGTACAAAGGTTTATTCAGTTTATTCACAAAACAAAAGAAATAAAATCCAATAAATATGTTGGTGTAATACACTTTGAAGGGCAAAAAGTAAACTTACTACCTAAAATATTTTATGATATAGAAAGGATTTATGAAGAGAAAGAAATAAATGCAATACAACAGCATATATTATGGTATTTAAGTTATTGTAGAAAACTAAAATTCCCAAATTTCAAATCATCACTGGGAAGTTTGAAGAGCGATTTTTTTGAAATATTAATTTATTTATTTGCCAAATATACCAGAGAATTACTATCCAATTCGATATTTCAGCAATATGAGGAAGTTGATAGAGAAGTTCACAATATTAAAGGCCGTTTAAACACTTTAGCTTATATCACAGAGAATCTTTCAAAAGGTCATTGGCATAAAGTAAGTTGCACTTTTGATTCTTTTGTTATGGATAATAAGTTCAACAGGATTGTAAAGTATGTTACACAGTTACTTTTTAACGTCAGCTCTAATTTTGAGAATAAAAAATATTTGAGAGAAATTTTATTTATTCTTGATGAAGTAAGCGATGAAAAGGCTACAGCAAATGAATGTGCAAACATCATATTTAATCCAATGTATAGTGACTTTGAAACTATTCGAGATTATTGCACTCTCTTTCTAAGTAATAGTATTTCAATAGACTACAAAAATGACCTAAAACTTTTTGCTTTTCTTTTACCGATGGAATACTTATTTGAAGATTTTGTGTTTGGTTTTATCAAAAAGGAGCTTAAAGTAATAAATGTGAAATCTCAAGTAAGTTCTGTTCATTTAGATGAAGGAAAAATTTTCGGCTTAAAACCTGATTTATGTATTTCTAATGCCCCCAGAAGATTTATTGCTGACACTAAATACAAGATAGTATATTCCGATAAAAATGACCCGAAAAATGGGATGTCTCAAAACGATTTATATCAAATGATTGCCTATGCAATTAGATTTAATATTCAAGATATAGTTTTACTTTATCCAAACATGCTTAAAACTAGACAGAATGGAATGTCAGAAATGCAAATATTGGATAAATTGGCAAAAGATAAACAGATTAACATTTCATCTCATCAGCTACCGATAATAAATTACGAATTATTTGATACTGAATTGGATTTTAGAAATGTTGAATTATCCGAACTATTTAAAAAACAGAATGACGAATTAAAAGCAAAATTAATTGATGTATTTGATGCCAACCCTTCGTAGTCAAGCACATTGGCTGGTTGCTCAAAATGCCGACGCACGACCAAAACCAGCCAAAGAGCTTGCCAACCCATACGCACGGGCTGATAGGGAAATTAAGCACGAAAACACAACATCGTGTAAAAACAAGGCGGGGCGCGGTATCTGTATGATAAGTAAACCAAAAAATATAAACCAACTACGGTCTGACAAGTT
>CAYPTZ010000866.1:0-2066 GCA_964413395.1 uncultured archaeon
ACAGGAAGTATGAATTTTTTGGCAAAACTTGTTATTAATTCCATTTTAATTTTTTTTACATACGATTTGTTTCGAAAATGGCGATCTAAGATTATATCGAGTCTTTTAATGCTACTACATGCCATAAATAGCATAATGTTGTACTCTCCACTAATTTTAAGTGCATTAATCATATATGGACAATATTCTACCATCTCAAATACATCGTTTGGTTTTGATGTGTTCATATCAACTTTTACTAAATTCAAAGTTGATGCAATATCAACATTACAAAAATCAACACCAATTTGAGTGGCAAGAATTCCATTGTCAGTCAATTTTTTGATCCGTGCTCCAATAGCAGGCTGGCTGCGATCTAATTTTTTAGCAATTTGACTATGCGTAACTGTTGGATTAGATTGTAGCATTGTTATTAATTCACGATCGATTTCATCAATTTTCGTAAGCTTCAATTTTCTTCAAAAATATAAGTATGTTATAATTTATAAGTTCATATAATAAAGTCTAGAAAAGAGATATTATATCAAATTCTTTTCATTTTGAATTATTTGAAGAAAATTCTTTAAATTATGTGATTTTCTTCAAAAAGCAATTGTTAATATTTGTAATTTTTTTTTTTCGATAAGTATATTAAGCAGAATTGTAAATGCATAAGATTTTAATAGTATCTTTTGAAAATTCAACCTTAATTTCAATATATTTATTAATAATAAAGAATTTAATAAATTGTTTCTCGGTCATAGGTCTGGAAAAACACCAGTACCCATCCCGAACACTGAAGTTAAGGCCAGATGCGTTAAGGATAGTAGTGATATCTCGAATATTGCGAAACCTTAAACTGAGAAACTCCCTTTCTTTTCTATTTTAATAATTTTAAAAAAAATATAAACACTTTATTGATTGCAATCAAAATTATTTGATTTTTCTAATAATAATTTAGTAATAAAGGAAAAGGATTCTTCAACATTTTTTCCTGTTTTTGAAGAAAGTTCAATATATTTAGTAAAAGAATATTTATTAGTGCATTCCAAAGCATATTCTCTTGAAACTTTTCGATATTCTTCTAAATCACATTTACTTCCAATCATTAAAATTGGAATATTCCCTGCATTCTCCCTTACAATATCAATCCAGAGGGGTACACTTTCTAATGTTTTTTTTGAAGTTATATCGAATAAAAATAATGCAGCATTGCTACCTTTGCTATATGTTGGAAGTAAAAATCTAAACCTTTCTTCTCCTCCAAAATCCCATATTTGGAGTTTCACGATTTTTCCATTTTCCAAATACATTTTTTTTGAAAAAAAATCTACGCCAATAGTTAATCGAGGGGAATCTACAAAAAGACCAGTTATGTACCTATTTGTCAATGTTGTTTTACCAACACTTGCATCTCCAAGCATTAATAATTTATAGGTAAAGTGAGGTGAAGAACTCATTTTTATATTCCTTGTTTTTTTTTTATTAATAATACTATCTTATAGATCTTATGTCTTTTATTAACGTTATGACTTAAAAAACATTGTTGCTTTTTTTTTCTTGGAGGCTATGAGATAGCTTGTATCTCATTGCTAGAGCTAACTCCTTCTCAAAACAAAACTATAACATCTCATAGCCAATGTGAAAAAGGAATCTAATGCTAAAAAATATTGATGATATGCAAAATAAACTCTAACTTTTTATTGAAAAATTTGTTCCATTCTATCATGTCTACGTTTAAAAAAGGTAGATTCAAAACGTTTACTTAACGGATCTTCATTTGAATCAGAAGTATCATCCTTATCAATTTCATTTAATGAATCAGAATGCTTTTGCAGATTATTCCATTTCTTTATTTGATAATAAGTTTCCAATTGTCTAACCACTAACTCCATTTCTTTATCTCTTAAATGAGCGCGTAAATGAGCTTCAATTTGAGGTACAGGTAAAGTACATTGTGGATTGATTTTCGAAATGGGATAAAGAATATTTAGTAATTCTTCAATTTTATTAACTGATAAATTTGAATTTGAATAATTATAAAACTCAATTCTTAGTGGAATATCATAATTTGACATTTTAATATA
>CAYPTZ010000867.1:0-2064 GCA_964413395.1 uncultured archaeon
CGAGCGATTCAAGCAGTTCCATAGTATTCGTTCTGAATTCAAAAATAAAGCAGATTTTCAAAGAAAAATACGAAATCATCTCGAAAAAACAATTTTGGATAATTTCAATATTGAAATAAAAACCAATTCTAAAGAAATCCAAAATTTGACTCCCCAAAATAATCAAATTTCAAATGATCAAAATGGAGATTTAACCGAAATCATTAAGGAAAAAGTTGAAGAAATTTATCAAAAGGTAGAAAATGATCAATTTCACGAGATTTATTATATTTTAAAAAATTTGTCAAAACCTGTAAAAATGGAATTGAATAGAATACTATTATTTGATGAAGAGAAAAACACTTCATATGATTTAGAAATTACATCTCCAAAATTTAAACTCTATTTTAAAAAAAATGGGAGCTACTTAAGAGATATGACATTGACAGAAAATTATTATCAAACAAAAGAACAAAATGTTCAAGTAAAGCATAATTTTTTGAATTATCTCAAATATCGTTGTGGAGAAAATGAAATTTTCATTGCAGAGCAAATCTTCCAAAAATCGACTAATGCTTCGTTAGACAATTCTGACAAGAATATTTGGGAATTTATAGAAACATCAGACGAAGAAAGTAAAACAGAACATATGCAAAAATTATTTGAGTTGTTAATTCGGCTTATTGAATCCTATTATTCATTAAAAAATGAGCTAAGTATTCAACAAATTGAAAATTATAGACCATATTATAGATATCTTGGAATAGTTTTTGTAAATTCTAGATGTCTCGAATTTTTAGAAGGAAAATATATTTTTAATATGAATCTCTTACCTCTTAATCCTTTTATTCCATTATTAAGTAGAAAGCCTCCATTGCATAAAAAAAATCACTATCAAGATTTGGATTATAATGCACCCTATCCTTATGCGACTTTTGAATCACGAATTGATTTATATTTTGAAATAGTTCATTGGGTAAAACATGAATGGGGAAATGAACTCACTATTCCCGAAGAACTCTTTCCTGATGATATTGAATTTGTAAAAAATATGATAGATCGCTTAATAGAATCCCTTAAACACCAAAATCCTCGACTTTTTTCCAAAATCTTGGATATTAATATTAATAAGTTTCTTTTACTCCATTATACACAATGTGAAGAATTGTTAGAACGTTCATCTAAATATTTTTCAAATTTTAATGAACTCAAACTCAATTCTTCCATTCTGGGTTACGATACTAATACTCTTATGATTTATGATGAAAATGATCCTGACTCTATTTGGGAAGAGCTATCATCTGAACAAAAAACCAAAAAGTTAGAAATGTTTATCAAATACTTTTATCAAGAAAAAAACAAAGTGGATGATTTTTGGATAAATCCTAATAAGAATCTTAAATTATTAGAGCGATATATAAAAGCACTTGGTGATAACAATCGAAAAGAGATCTATACTCTTACCCACCATCCAATATTAAAAAATCGCCTTTCCCAATTTCAAGAAATTCAAATAACTGATTCGGCCTGGCAACAACAATATAAAAAACTCAATATTGGAGAATATTTAATCAGTACTTTTTTAAGTCGATTTTTTATCTGGCATAAAACTCCTGAAAAAATTATCATGTATGGGAGAGACATTATGCAGGATGAAGATCTGAAAATATTAGATGATTATATTGATTTGTTAAAGAATCTATATACAAGATTACACAATAAACAATAATAAATGAGACTTTTATATGAATAAACCAGTGGCAATTTTCTGGGATTATGAAAATATCCCCTTTCAGCATATAATATGGCGTCAATTTGTCGATTCTATGAATAATTTTATTCAGCACCATACTGTTGTTATCGCAAAATGTTTTTATCGAGATTTGATTGTTTCTGAAGATGATAAGGTCTTATTTCAACTCATCCAACATATGAAATTAAAATGTGTAAAAGGGACTGAACATAATGCAGTAGATAATGTTCTCATTCAATCTTGCAAGCAAATAATTCAAGTGAAAAAAGAAATCCAACATGTAATAATTATATCGGGTGATGGTGATTTTTTACCTTTAGTTAAGCAACTTC
>CAYPTZ010000868.1:0-2063 GCA_964413395.1 uncultured archaeon
ATAAATGTAATATAGATTTCTGATTTTTGAAAGAATAAAAAAGATTAGACAATAATATTTATATATTCAAATTCATATTTCAGATAGGATATAAAAGGGCGCGATTTTTATCAAAAATATATTAATTACTGGAGGATGTGGATTCATAGGTACAAATTTGATTCTTCAATTATTGGATAGTTTTAATATAATCATTATTGATAATTTCAACAATTTCTATAACCCTGCTATAAAAGAAATGAATTGGAAAATGTTAAAACAATTTCATAGTGAAAATGTTAATTCAAATTCATTAAAATTAATAAAAGTAGACATTCTAAATATTAATAAATTAAAGATTTTTGATGATTTATACCCAATATCAATGTTGATCCATTTAGCTGCCCAACCAGGTGTAAGGCAATCAATATATCAACCAAATTTATATAATATCCAAAATATAGATGGTACTAGACAGATTTTGGATTTTGCGATAGCAAAAAACATTAAAAAAGTAATTAATTTTTCTTCTTCTGCAATTTATGGAAATCAAAAAGAATATCCATTAAAAGAAAATATGATAGCTAAACCAATATCTCCATATGGAATATCTAAATTAGGAGGAGAATTGCTTTGTGAAAAATATGCTAAAGATTTTTCTCTTCCGATAATCTCATTACGTCCATTTTCAGTTTATGGTCCAAGGCAAAGGCCAGATATGGCAATTAATTTATTTACCCAGAATATTCTCAATAAGGAAAAAATCAAAGTCTTTGGGGATGGTTCACAAATTAGAGATTTTACCTATATCGATGATATCATTACTGCAGTGCTAAAATGTATTTCTATTCATTTTAATCATAAACATCATATTTTTAATTTGGGATGTGCATGTCCAATATCTATTAATGAGTTAATTCAAAAAATCAGTTCTTTATTAGAGATTGAACCAAAGGTAGAATATCTAAATAAGGAAAAAGGAGATGTTAATGAAACATTTGCATCAATGGAAAAAGCAAAAAATATCTTAAATTTCGTTCCTATAATTTCAATTGATGAAGGTTTAGCTAAATATATCGCTTGGATAAAAAAAAAATCATATTAAGATCAAAATTAGATTGAAATTTGATTATATATTAGTTGATTTATATTCTTTCCATTTTTCATAAGCATCTAGCCATGATTTACTTTTTGTGTTCGGATCTATTTTTAAATGTAATTGTTCATCCCGAGAATGAAATTTATCATTTAGAAACACTCCACAATATCTGCAATATTTATCCATTGACTCAAGAAATTCCCAAGGATGGGAAGGAAGTTTAGAAAAATCCCCTCCAAACTTCATAATTCGTTCTATACCTCCTGCAATAGCACATTGGAAGTATCCAAATGGAGTAAGTCCAATCCCACTATCTTGGGTGATCCAACAACCTTTCCGAAAATCTTCATTCTTCCATTCATCTAAATCGACAGGTGCAAGGTTAAACGGTTCAAAATATTCATTTTTTGATTTTATTTTAAATGAATTATTATATTTCCATCGAGAAGGAATTTTATTTAACATTTCATTGACTTTGGTCCCAAATCCATTACTTATTACTTTTAAATCTGTTGCAGGACTATGTTCTTCGAACCAATTGGTAAGTAATCTTATAATTTCTAAAAATTGTGGATGTAAAGTAGGCTCTCCACCTAAAATATGGACTGATTCCCATTGAATTTTTCTTTCTTCGGTTATTTTTAGAAAATTTTTAATTGTCTCCAAAGAGATGTGAATTTCACTTGGAGCTTGAGCACAAGAACGGGAACATCCTGGACATCGAAGATTACATTTATATGTTATGTCAATTTCAATTCGTTTTAAATTTGGAATGTATAAAGAAGGATGTAATTTCTTTTTATTCATTTCCTTATCTTCAAAATTAGTATAATAGGAAATAAAGAAATGATATTCAGGTAATAAATAAATCTCATTTTTATTATATTCTTGATTTTCAAGATTTGTTCTATTTGTAATGGAATTTAAAATGAGTTCTAAATATTTTTTTTTACCACATCGAATCATTTTTAATTTTAGAAGAGTA
>CAYPTZ010000869.1:0-2062 GCA_964413395.1 uncultured archaeon
GTACCTGTTCGAGCTTGTCGGTTTCTACTATCTTGGGTGGTTATCCATTCTGAATTGGGTATATAAAAATCTTCAGTTGCTTCTGAATATCTCAAACTTATCTCATTATACGATCCAGTTCTATGTCTAAACCATTGTCTTGCTACAAAAAGTGGACATCTAATTCGAAATACGCATTCTGCAAATTCAATAGGCCCTGAATGCTGATGACGCATTAAATATCTTATAAGTTGTTCAGTAGATGAGACTTTTTTTGTTCCCTTATCATATGAAGTCCGAGCAGCATTGACAATTGCTTGATCAGATCCGAGAACATCAACTAATTCTACAAAACCATGGTCGAGAACCTTTTTAGACATCAAAATATTTTCAATTTTTTCCATATTTTTCAGCTTATTCATCTATATTCCTATTATTAAATAATTTTTTTTCATTAAATGGATTTTTATTAAATTATTAATACTGGATCTTCAGATTCAATAAAATGAAATTCATCACGTGGAAATTCTAAAGACAAAATTTTTTGAAGATTTTCCATTCCAAATTTTTCACTTTTATAGTGTGATGTTGCAACTAGATTCAATCTCAATTTTCTTGCCATTAAAAAGTCTTTATATTGAAATTCTCCAGAAATAATAGTGTCACATCCTATTTTTTTAATATTAACATAATCATTAGAATCAATACCGCCTCCACCAATAATTATTGCTTTTTTAACTAAATTCTTTGTATTTCCACATAATTGAACATAATTAATGTGTAAATTTCTTTTTAGAGTTTCAATAATTTGCCAGATTTCCACAGTACCATTATAGGGAACTCCTACACGACCAATTGGTTTTTTTTTACCATTATCCATTATATAATAATTATCAATAATCTCAAAACCTGCTAATTTAGCATAGGTTTCAGAGATACCCCCTGGAGCTGCATCCCAAGCCGTATGCATAACAAAGAGAGAAATGTTATTCATTGATAAAAGCTTTATCTGATCAATAATTGCATCTGAAAAATATAACATTGAACGATGAGTAATTCCATGATGCGATATAATAAAATGGGATTTTAATTTTTTCGCTTCATTTATTACATTTTTTGTAGGATCTAAGCACAATATAATCTTATGTAAATTTATATCATTAATCTCTTGCCCAAACTGAATACCATAAAGATCTTTAGCTAATCCATTGTCAGGGGGAGCAATTTCTAATAACTTTTTATGTAGCAAGGAATATAACATTTCTATATATTCGTTTAAATTTCTATTGATTTAAAATCTCCCTCCTATGATATTTTTAAAAGTGCTTTCGAAAAAATTTTAACTAAATAATTTGAGTTATTATTTATGATTGAGAAAAATTGCTTATTTTGTAAAATTATTTCAGGACAAATTCCTTCTCGAAAAATTTATGAAACAGAAAATACAGTAGCTTTTTTAGATATTATGCCAGTTTCGAAAGGTCATACTATTATCATTCCAAAAAATCATTATTGCAATCTTCTTGATATTCCTAAAGAAGAAATACAACCTTTTTTTACAGATCTTAAAAAAATTGCACAAATGTTGAAAAACAAATTAAATTTAGATGGATTTAACATTGTTCAGAACAATTTTCCTGCTGCAGGTCAAGTAATAAACCATTTTCATTTTCATATTTGGCCAAGAATGGAAAATGATTCACTTTCAAAAATCCAACGAAAACCAGAATTAGCATCAGAAGAATCTCTTGATGAATTACATAAAATTTTATTAGATAATTAAAAAAAAAAAAAGATATTTCCGAACGAAAATCAAAAGATTTCAGCGTAACTATAAAATGTCATTAACTAAATGATATATTTAATTTCAGGACAAAGTTTATTTTCTTCATTAATCTTTTTTTTTTTCATATTTCGGTATCATTCCATGAATAACTATGTACTATTATAAAGCGGAGAAATTTTTTGAATATTTCTTTTAAAAAATTATATTTCTAATTTATTAATTCTCAATTGCTTCAATAGAAATTCGGCACTGTTCAAGAAAAGTTGTGGCCTCCATTTCTTGCTTAGAAAGAATACG
>CAYPTZ010000870.1:0-1160 GCA_964413395.1 uncultured archaeon
ATTATTCAAGAATAAATCTTCAAACCATTGACTGATACGATGAGAAAAAGTTAGTGATTTATTTCCCCGTAAATCTAAATATTTTAAATGATGTAAATTAGTTATAGATTCTGGTAATGATTTCAAATTATTGCCATTTAAATTTAAAAATTCCAGATTTATTAGATCACCAATTGAATTATTCAATTCTTCTATAATATTCCCCCCTAATTGAAATTTTTTTAAATGTTTTAGAAGTGATAATTCATCGGGTAGTTCTGATATTTGTGTATGCATCATATTTAATTCTCGTATATTTCTTAATGTTGTGAAAACTTGAGGAAATTTTAATAATTTATTATGACTAATATTTAATTTTTCTAATGAAGTTAAATTTTTGAAAGATAAGGGAATTCTTTCAATTTTATTATTGACCAAATTTATAGTTAACAAATTATTTAAATTTCCAATGGAATCTGGGATGATATCAATAGAGTTTGAAGTCATAAATAAAGATTTTAAACAATATAAATCACCAATATTATGCGGTATTGCTTTAAAATTATTACTATTTACCATTAAATTTTCTAATTTGCTTAATTTTGAAAGAGACTGAGGTAATTCTGAAATATGATTAAAATTCAGCTTAAGAGACTTAAGACAATTTAAATTTTCAATTGATTCAGGGAGATATTTGATATTATTGTGATCAAGATTTAGATATTCTAAATTAGCGAAAGCAAAAATTGAATCAGGGATAGTAATAAAATTATTTCCAACCAGATTAAGAGATTTTAAATTGTTCAATTTTGAAAAAGTCTTTGGTAATATATCAATAAAATTAGAAATTGCAGTGAATTTTTGTAGGTTTTTTAATTGTCCAATTTTTAGAGAAATTTCTCTAATTTTATTATATGAGATATTAAGGGATTTTAAAGAGTGAATCTTAAAAAGAGAATCTGGAATTGTGGTTAAGTCTTCATCAATTAAGTGAAGTGAAGAAATATTATTGTTTTCTATATTAAAAGAAGTATTAAACACATTTGTTCCCGTTATTCCATAAGGAATTTTCAGGTTAAGGTCTTTTTCTATAGCTTTCACTAAATTAAACTTTTCAATTCCTAAATTCTCTGGTTTTTTGTCCGATAGGTAAGAATTAGACTTACATTCCCCGATATAGG
>CAYPTZ010000870.1:1170-2062 GCA_964413395.1 uncultured archaeon
ATTTTCTTAATTTGCTCATATGTTCGTTCTGAATTTACACCATAATTCAAAATATCATATTCATCATCTTGCTCTTCATTATAAAAATCACAACATGTAAAAATATCAAAAATAATATCGATATATCTAATTGGAACTCGTTTCCTAAAAAATTTAAATTTATAAATTACCATATATTTAGCACAAAATTCACTTGTCGTAATATTTCTTTTCCAAATATATCTCTATTAATTTTTGAACTTCATTTAACATTTTCATTGTCTTATTTTTACCTCATCATTAGATTTTAACTACGATATAGATCTAATTCGTCTTGATATTTATTAGATAATAATAATTTTTTATATCACTGTGATTTTCAGATGTTTAGATTGGCTATCTTCCTTCTTCATGTAAGCAGACAATATTTGCAAATTGCCTTTCCACTATAATAACACAAGATACAATAAGAAAGCCTGAATAAAAGTTAACTCAAAAAAAATTATGTTTTCCACCAAATTTTGCATCCTTTTTCCATGAGTCCTTTCAATATTTCATTGTGGTTTATCTCAAGTATCTTCTGTTGAGATTTAGGTAATACAAGATCCCTTAGCTCTTTCATTTTAAGAATTGATTTTGGAATTGAACTCAGGGGGGTTTCCGCTAAATTTAAGGTAGAAAGATCTGGTAATGCGATAATAGATTTAGTAATAATTTTAATAGGGTTTTTTCTTAAAACAAGTCGTCTGAGTTTCGGTAAATTCCCAAATGAAATTGGTAAATCTTCAATTTGATTATTTTCAAGATCTAAACTGTCCAAATTACTTAAATTTCCAAATTTATCTGGTAATGTCTTCAATTGGTTTCCTTTTAGATGAAGATTTGAGAGTTGTTTTAAATTGCCAATTGAATT
>CAYPTZ010000871.1:0-2058 GCA_964413395.1 uncultured archaeon
TTTATAATTTTTTGTGCACTCTCTTAAACATTTATGACCGACATTATTAAGTAATAATTTTTTTTGAATAAATATGACTAAATTTCAGTCATTTCCATTAAAACTCCTTCAAAATTCTTGTATTACGAAATATATTCAATATCCTTCGTAGTGCCTAAAATACTATTGTTAGAAATAATATTATATTATTTAATCAACATTATTAATCTATAAATTGGGTTAAATTTAAATTCATGTGGTGCCTAATATCAATTATATGGTGTTTTTAGTTAAAAAAACCATTCAAGGTAAAATCTATCTCTACCTTAGACACAACCACAGAGTGAATGGTAAAGTTAAAACTGCCTGGCAGCTCTATCTAGGTCCCGAAGAAGAGTTTGCCACCCATACAAGAATTGCAAAACAAGAAATTGCGACCGAAACCCTCGAATTCGGATTGATTGCAGCCTTAAAACAGATTGCGGATCAAATTCATTTAGTTGATATCATCAATAGAGAAACTAATAAACGAAAACAAGGCCTGAGTGTTGGCGACCATCTTCTTATTGCAGTACTAAATAGGTGTATTCAACCAACAACAAAGAAACAATTACAAGCGTGGGTGAAAAGTACTGCAATACCTCGAATTTTTCCATCAATTTCCCCAAATCTTGATTCGAGAGCGTACTGGAATCATTTTCGGTACTTATCAGATGATACCATTGAAAAAATAGAGAATCAACTCATTGAAAATATTCAGAAAGAATTTAATATCAACTTGAATGAAATCTCCTTTGATCCCACTAATTTTTATACCTATATTAATCCAAAGAAGAGCAATCAAACATTACCTAAACATGGACATTCCAAAGAAGGAAAAAGAACCTTAAATATTGTCAATTTATCTCTCTTTTGCACCTTAGATGGAGGCATTCCATTATTTCACCTGCTATATCCTGGAAATATTCATGATGCAACTCATTTCAAATCTGCCCTGCTTGCTCTCCAGCAACGGCTTTCTATTTTAAAAATGGAACATTCCACCATTACTTTAACATTTGATAAAGGAAATTTATCGAAAGAGGCGTTTCAACAAATTGATACCATTGGTTTGAATTATATCTGCAGTGATCGCCCTTCATCTCATAAAAATCATCTCAAGATCCATCCTGAAAAGTTTTTGATGCATAAATTACCTAATAGGAAAGAAATAGGGGCATTTGAAATCCATGACGATAAATATGGAAAAGAACGTCGATTTATTGCTACTTATAATCCGCGAAAGGCGAAATGGAGCTATGATAATTTGCTTGAGAAGATTGATAAGAAAAAATGTGAGATCGAAACTTATTTTAACGAACGGTTAACTTTTATGGCAGGGAATTCCAGCAAAGGGCAAGGAAGTAAATGGCGAATCCGAGATGAAGTCCAGAAAAAGATCAACATTATGATCGGAAAAGGTGATTATCGAAAGATCTTAACTTATGAGTTAACAGGTCCTGAAGAAATCCCTATTTCAGAAGCAGGTCAATTCCACTTGAAATTGACCATTGATTCTTCTGCTTTAGATATGGTAAAATTAAAGATGGGAAAATCATTTTTAATGACTAATCGAGAAGATCTTACACCCTATGAAATTATACAGGCATACCACCAACAATTTTTAGTGGAACAAGCATTTAAGTGGTTGAAAAGTCATGATTTTTTGCAAATCCGTCCAATGTTCCATCATGTGGACTCTAGTGTGCGAGGGCATGTGTTCGTATGTTATCTCGGTTTACTCTTGCTGAGTTTATTGGTTCAGAAGCTTATTAATTTGGGGATTCCAACTTCCATTTATGAAACAATCGAGCTTTTAGGTGAAATAAAAATAACTCGGATTCATCTTACTGGACGACGTGATCCTATTGAAAATCTGAATCAACTATCCCCAAAAGCGAAGAAATTATATGATTCCCTTAAGTTATCTCAGATGATCTAAGTATGTAAATATTCAATTTTGTCTTTTTTTCTTGTTTCTCTATATAAAGGTAGTTCCTAATTTATTTGGTAGTTGATTTAAGGTGGTTTTTGTCGGTA
>CAYPTZ010000872.1:0-2057 GCA_964413395.1 uncultured archaeon
CCTTTAGAGCAACCAAAGAATTTTTAAAAAAATGGATTAACTTGTAGACTCAAGAGTTATATAAATCTTGAAAAAGTAAATTAAAATAAAAAAACAACAACTAATATCCTTACCAAATTATTCCAATGGTTTAAGAAAAGATAGCGATGATTGAATTCTTTCGAGCATTTCCAATTTTTCTGCCCAAATTGAACATATCCAAAGTTTTGAGTTAGGAAAAGGAAAAGTAATAATCTTTCCTTCTGATGAACCAAATTTATTTTCTATTCTTATATTAGATGAATATTTTTTATGTTGGGGATCAAAAATCGAATCTTCAATCACATATTTTAAGAGATCTCGGTTTTTTGCATCAAAATATCCTTTTTTCTCAAGTTTGAATTGGAATTTTCTTCCATCAAGATTGTATTGATTTATTTTTTCTAAATATTGAATTTGTTCTGCTTCTGATTTTAAACAGCACATATTAATTCCACCATAATATACATTATTCTTCGTTTGAACTTCAAATTCTGCAGAATTGAGTTTGAATGATAAATTATCTTTCCGTATTTCAATTACCATGTTTGCTTCCATTTTCAATAAATCCCAATCTTGAATATTAAGTAATTTATTTATCCAATCTGCGATAAAAGGAGGGCAATGTTTAGAAATATTAATCTGCCGGGTACCTTGGGATTTTGGTTTATCACTCTGTTTTAAAAATTCAACTATTTCATAATAATTTGATTTTTGTAATTGAAATTTATCTTGAGTGGCTGAAATAATGGAATCTAGCTTTATCTGGAATAACTTATTTGGGATATTTTTATATATTAGTGGTTTTTTTTTTTCAATTTCAATCCATTCATTCGTAAGGAGATTTTTTAAAAGTTTATAGAGATGAGGGCCTTTTTTTATCCCTCGTTTTCCTAATTTTTCACCAATTTCAGAAACTTTTAATGATTTATTTTCAAACAATAATTCTAAAATTTCAATTTCATCTTTTGAAAATCCATAGTATAAGAGATTTCTTTTAAATTTTAGATTTTGATCCATTATCATTCATTGTTTTTTTTTTGTTAAATATTGTACTATTTACACCATTCTCGTTTGGAGAAACTTAGCTTTAATAATTTTTGATCAATTTCTTGTCTTGGAGTATTTTGGAGAACATTTGGAAAATGTTTTTGTATTTTTTCTAGATGATTTTGAGCCAATTTAAGGTTATGATAAAATAATTTTTGTCCTAATCCAAATATCATCATGATTGGGTATGTAACAACTTCATTTGGTTTAATATTTTGTTTCCATTGAAGCGCAATGGCACAGTCATGTGGACCATAATGTGGAATATTTTTCAAATTAGGGTGTTCAGGTGATATAAAGATATTTTGTGGGGAATTGCATTCAAAATGTATTGGTTTATTCTTAGGATTTGAGCCAAATCCTGCAATTAAACTCTTATTTTTTCCGAGATCTGCATCGTACTGATAAATTATTTGGTTTTCTACATCATAAATTGCACAATCATTATCAAATCGTTCTTCTCCATAAATATCAAAATCATATAATTGATAAAAATTAAAATTTTCAAGAGTCTTATTTGTGTTATTGCAAAAGGAATAGAAAATGAAGAAATAAGGTGCATTTTCAAATCGATATATATCGAGAAATTCTAATAAATGGTTTGATTTGAAATTAATTAATTGTTGTGCTTGATTTTTTAGCAAAGGATGTAAATCTGGTAGTAGTCGATAAGTGAACCGTGAAATCATCCCACTTTGATTCTTTTTTGCATTTATCATTAAAAAATTTGGATTTTTATTTTCAAAATCTAAACTATAGGAACTTTCTGTGCTTTTCAATAGAAAAGGAATATTATTATAATTAAAAGAAACGCAAGCCCCGTTTAGATATTGTGTTGGAATATCCATCGCAATAGCTTTTTTATATGTGATTTTTTTTATAGTATATCCAAATGAATATCCTTTTTCTTGACAATTCATGCAAATTGTTTCATAATCTAATTCGATATGCATTTTTTTCAACACTTTAAAAAAATAAAATATATGTTA
>CAYPTZ010000873.1:0-2051 GCA_964413395.1 uncultured archaeon
AAATTATTATTTTTACCCAATATCGTGAAATGGGACAATATCTTTCGGATGAAATTAATAATTTTAATATAAAAGAATTATCCCAATATCATGATTCTATTGAAAAATATCATAAATTAATTGCTAAAAGATTTGTAGGTCAATCAAGTCGAGAAAATGATAAAGGATTAAATCAAAAATCTCAAACTGAATTGATCAGAGATTTCACAAATAGTATTTTTAATGTTCTAGTAGCAACTTCTGTTGCTGAAGAAGGATTAGATATACCAAGTGTAAATGCTGTAATTTTTTATGACTCTGTTCCTAGTGAAATTCGGCTTATTCAAAGGAGAGGAAGAACTGGTCGCCATGAAATTGGAAAATGCTATTTTTTAGTTGCAAAAGATACATTAGATGAAATTTATTATAATGTATCTCAAAAAAGAGAAGAAATAATGAATAATCTATTGCAGACACCAGGAGCCATTGAATTAGCCACACCCATCCATAGAAGTCAAGATCTTCCAGTTTATAAAGAGAAATCGATTGAAGAAATAAAAAAAATTAGAAAATATAAAAAACAATTTGACTATCTTAATAGTCTGGAAGAAATTGAAGAAATCCTTTTAATTATCAAAAAAAAAAAAAAAGAAACTTCAGATAAAAGAGAACAAAAAAGATCAAATGTTGTAAAAGAAAATTATCCTAAAGGTAATGATTTTGAAATGGTAACAAATTATACATCATATTTAACCAATATCAGTAAAAATCGTTTAAAACTTAAACTAATTTCAGAAAAAGAGTTAATATTCAAACCAAAAATAAAAAAAATTTTTAATTGGATTATTCATAACATGAAAACCTTGGGAAAATGTATAAACTCATCAATATATTGTGATATTAATAAAATTTATACAACATCTAAAGAAGAAGAAATCAATTTCGTGAAAATTCAAAATGAAATTCATCATGGATTAAATGAAGGAATTTTCAAAAAAAAAAAAGACTTTTTAGTACTTAACTCTGATTTAATTTGAAATAGTAACGATACTTTTCTTTATATTATAGAAGGAATTTTTCCTAATATTGTCAATCTATGAATAAAATAATGAAAATTATCGATTTTCTTATTGTTTTATTTTTAGTAATTGGAATTTTCTTATATCTATAATATTATATCTCTCGTTTATATTAAATTTAAAAAAAGGGAAATGGTGTCATTAGAACAGAAATATTGGCAGGAAAAGAATAAGACAATTTTTTTTTTATTGAATGATGAACATTTACTTCTTATGGAAAATGATTCCTTTTCAAATCGATCTCGATGTTATGTAATTTATAGCGCAGCTATGACCATTGATGGAAAAATTGCAACTTATGCTGGTGATTCTGAATTATCAGATCTAGAAGATTGGAATGATGTTCACAAATTAAGGTTAAATTCGGATGCAATTATGGTGGGAATATCAACAATTTTGGTAGATAATCCAAAATTAACTGTAAAATTTCATGAAAATATTAAGAAATTTCCATATCGTATTATCGTTGATAGTAGATGTAGAACCCCACTTAATTCACATATCTTGAATTATCTAACAGATCGATATACAACCATCATAGCTACAACAACGGCTGCAAAGGAAGCAAATATTGAGAAATTGAAGGAAAATGGAGCAGAAGTATTAATTATTGGGAATGATAAACATGTCAATTTAAAGGGATTATTAGAAAAGTTATATGATAGGGGAATAACAAGAGTTCTTTTAGAAGGTGGAGGCACTTTAGCTTGGGGGATGTTAAAAAATAATTTGATTGATGAATTGAGATTATTTATTAATCCAATTTTATGTGGCGGTAAAAATTCTACTAGTTTAATTATGGGAGAAGGATTTAAGTTAATGAAAAATTCAAGGAAATTTAATTTAGAATCAGTACAGAGGAGAAATTCATTTTTAATTCTAAAATATTTGATCAATTGATTTTTATAAATTTCCATGATACATCAGAATTTGTTAATAGTAAATCAATTGTACCAAATTAGAAAAAATTTAGAAATATTTTGAATTTTTTCT
>CAYPTZ010000874.1:0-2049 GCA_964413395.1 uncultured archaeon
ATTACTGCAATGGATTCTGAAGGGAATTCTGCGACAAATACTGTGATTATTACTATTGAAGATACAATCTCACCAGTGATTGCAGAAATTTCCAATATTGCATATCTTGAAGGAAGTACGGGGAATCAGATCTCTTGGATAGTTACTGATATAAATCCTGCTAATTATGAAGTTTATGATAATAGTGATACTTTAGTATCAAGTGGTATTTGGTCTTCAAGTTCGGCGATTATCACTGGTATTGATGGATTACCTGTTGGTCTTCATGAATATACCTTAATCGTAACAGATGTAAGTGGAAATAGTGATGAAAAAACAATTACAGTTACAGTTGCTGTAGATCCTACCACCGATCCTACCACAGATCCTACCACCAATCCAACAGATACAGATACCAGTGATATTGGGGGCGGAATTCCCGGATTTGATCTTTCTACACTTTTAATCAGCATAAGTTTAATTGGAATTGTGTTAATTAAACAACGAAAGAAAAATCTATAAAATTTTTTTTTAATTTTTTTTCAGTCTGTAATGTTATAGTTTTTTCTCATTTCTTTTCATATTTATCATAATCTAAGCAAGAAAATTCTAAGTACCCCCTTGATATTACTCTATTCAATTTAAAGAAACAATTATTTCAAGATAAGGACTGAAATAATACATTAATTAAATGATTGGTTGCAATCTTGCACATTAAAAAATAATAAAGAAAAATACTCCGATTATATCAAGTTTAAAATAAATCTCTTTTAGCAACAATTTTTCGTAGATTAGGATTAGATCTGCTATAATATTAAACACTGTCTCTATTCCTTTAATTTATGTGCAACAGGTTTAATTGAGTATCAGGAGTAAAATATTTTCTTTTTTGGGTGAATAATTACGTTTCAAATAAAAATTGTCTCAGTAGTTTAATATTAATAAAAAAATTCCTAAAAAAATGTTAAGCTATTTTTTCCAAATATTTCTACATTTTTGTCTGGTTGTATAAATTTCCTTCCACATCATTTTATATAGAAATAAAATTTATTTTTCACTACAGTAAAAAATCTATCTATACAGATAATTCCAATTTGACACATTAGAATTTGATGTTTTTTTATTTAAATTGACAAAATTTCAAATGAGTGAATGAAATGAAAAAAAAAATAAAATTAACAATACTGACAATTTTATTTGTTCTTCCAATTTTTGCTATTGGAAATCAGATAAATACTGCAAGTGCAGTACCTATAGGAACAAAGACAACCTTCTCCTTTACAGTAGGAACAAATCCTGGAGGTTCCGTCTCAGATGTGATACAAAGAAGTCTTAATGGCGGACCGTGGACAGTAATTTCTCCGTATTGGTCTACACCAGGCCAATCTGTCGTTTGGACTTATACTATGAACGATGTTGGTGTGAATTCTCTGAGACGGGCTGAATCGAAAGCCTCTTCATCATCTCAACCTCCACCTGTTTATTATGATCAACGGTCTTTTACTATAGACGGTTATCCAACAAGAGAAGCAGGATCAACAACAACCTTTAGTATTAGTACTGGAACAAATCCTGGCGGTTCAGTTTCTACTTGTATTGAAGCAAGTATAAATGGAGGTGTATGGACAGCAATTTCACCTTCATGGTCTGCTGAGGGTGCTAGCTTTTATTGGACCTATCAATTACGTACCCTTGGAGAAAATAGATTTAGAGAGCATGAAGCTCATTATTCTTCATCAAATCCTCAAGGAACTCATTATTATACTGATAAAGGGGGTTTGAATGTAGTAGATACAACTTGGCCTACAATAAATTCTCCTGCAAATATCAATAATTACGAAATAGGTTCAACAGGTAATACCATATATTGGACCGCATTTGATTACGTACCCTATCAGGCCGTTTTCACACAAGATGGTATTTTTACTACTTCGGATCCCTGGCCAGGAGGTAATATACAATTAAATATTGATGGAATGTATGGTTTAGGGGTTCATACGATCCTTACAACTGTTTCTGATACATCTGGTCATCAAGCATCTGATTCTGTTTCAGTTACCGTAGTTGATA
>CAYPTZ010000875.1:0-2049 GCA_964413395.1 uncultured archaeon
TAATTTTTTTTTTATAAATAGTTATAGAAATGAGGGAATACAAGATTTTAAACAAACATTATAAACTTAATCAAAAAAAAAACTTAGTTCAAAAAAAAAAAAAAAGAACTAATAAGGATGGAATGATTTTTTCAGTTTCTGGAGTTCATGGAGTTGGAAAAACAACATTATATGATATCCTGTATAATAGTTTCATGGGAAATTCTAATATCAATTTTTATCCCGAAAGATTACGTGCTAATCCACCAGTACCATTTGGTTCGAAAGATAAAAATATCGCATTTCGCTCAGAAATTCACTACAATCAACAAATGATTCAAAGAGATCAATTAGTGAAAAAATTTATAAAAAATCGACGAGAAAATATTGCAATTTTAGACCGAAGCCCTCTCTCAACTATTGTTTATGCTCGTGCACTATCTTTGCCGAAAATTGACTATGAATTAATTTATGACACATTTCAATCAGTTAATTGGGCCGCAGAGTATATTATTTACCTTGAAGCAAACCCAAAGACAATAATGCAACGAATTTATCAAAGAGGTTCTCTTGATGAAGAAAGGCAAAAATGGAATGAAGATGATTTTAATTATTTGAAGAGGGTTCTAAAAAAATATGAAGATATTTTTCAAGAATATAAATTAGAACAAAATAATAAATTATTTAGAATTTCTACTGAAAAAAAAAATGTTCAAGAAGTTTCAAAAGAAATTATTGAACTTATCGAACTAAAGACAGGAATACAAACAGGTAAAAAAATCCATATTCCAATAAATCAAGCTAAACTAACTCATTGGATATAATTTTATAATTAGAACCAATAAATGGTGGTTTACTTTTTCAACCGAAGGAAATATTCATAATTTCATTTACATCTTCAATTGGCAACGTTAAAAAATGTGATACTTCATAAATTCCATTTATTTTTGTTTTATTTTCATCTATTTGGACCATACTTGGTCTAAGAATTTGATAATTTGTGATTCTTGAAAGACTCTGATAAAATTCATTTTTATCTGGAATAAAACCTAATTCTTCGCTTGCCATTCGATAAGATTTCCTAATATCATTAAATGGAATGTAATAATTATTTTTATTTTGGAAAAAATTCACGATATATTCAAGAAAGAGACGATCTTCTATACTTGTATCCATAATGTAATCGGCTAGAGAAAAGGAATAAATATTGTATGTATTAAAATGAAATTGACTAAGGTTCCGAATAGTATTTGAGTTATATTGAGGATTTTCTTTAATTTTGGGATATAATTCTTTCAAATAATTAATACAAGCTCCAGGTACTTTTACATCATAGTCGGAAATATAATCAACGATCAATTCAATACAATCTGAATCAAAAGGAATTTTAAAGGCCATTTTACATCGATCTTCCGTAATTTTTTTTAAATCTTTTGATTGATACCCATCCATTTGAAGTTTGTATTGCATTCCTTCATAATTTTTAAACTGATATTTTTGAATACCTGTATTTAAAGAGGTTATTATTTGTACATTTTTACAATTTTTCGCAAAAAAATAAAATTTATCAAGTAAATTTGGATTTATATATTCAGCATTTTGAATATAGAGAAGAACGGGAATTTCAATTTTGCTTACTAAGAATTTGAATGTATTCCATAATTTAATTGAGTCAAATTTCATCAATTCTTCAATTTTTAAAATAGGTTTTTTTTTTTTCACGAAATTCATAATCAATTCAAAGAAAATTTGCTCAGGTTCTTTTTTTGTACAATCGATATTTATAATGATTATATTTTCCAAATTTGTATTTTCGAAATACTTTTCATCTTTGGTTTTCGTTTTTTCTCGAGTAAATTGTTGCAAAAAAAGACTAACAAGTAAATTTTTACCTGATCCTTTTAATCCATATAAATTCAAATTTGTGGAATAATTATCTTCAAATGCATCGGCAACAATATCATGAATCATTCTAAATTTTTTTTTTTTAGAAATTATTGAAGTAGGAATAAAGTTTGGATCAAAAAGAGATCTTGAACCTATATATGAAATTTTATCAGAAGAAAAATT
>CAYPTZ010000876.1:0-2048 GCA_964413395.1 uncultured archaeon
AGGGATTAAAATATCAAATGAACAAATGAATTCATTAAATATTAAACGGGAGGTGATTCATGGAGAATGGAATGATACAATTTTTCCAAAATTTGAATAGGTTATTTCATCATGAGTCCTAAGTCGACAAAAATTCTTTAAAAGAATATCAAAAATTTAAAAGATCAATTATCAATCATCTCGTTTTTTTTCTTAATTTTATTTTGAATTGATTTACGTGATATTTGCTTGCGATTCACCATGGATTTTGTATCATCCTCTTGATTCAGAATATTTTCATATCTTTTAATAGTTACTTGAAATCCCTGTAAGGATTCCGATTTATAAAACCACTTTTTGGTAATATTAGACACTTTGCGTTGATAAGCTGCACGTAAAGTCTTTATTTCGTCGTCCATATACCGTGAAACTACGTCATGCTGTAATTCTGTGTTTGAACAGTGACTAAATCGCAAATAAAAATCCCCTTGTAGTTCCTGCATGTAGCTAATTTCAGAATTTGCCATTCTTCTGTTTATTTTTGAAACTTCTTGACTAAATGCTTGTTCCTGAGCAATATTTGTTCGTTGATCGATAGGAAAGTCATAATATGTAAACAATCCCGGCAGATAAGAATTCCAAAGCCTACACCATTCACCTAATATTGCAGAACAATTGGAAGATGCTTCAGGGTTGAAGGCACGTAAATCCTTAAGAATAATCTCAGGTTTTTTAATTTTTGCAACTGCCCAACACTTACCAATAACATTATCAATTTGCTGAATTCTATTTGCTTTTTCGATGTAGGGGTGATATATTAGTTCATAGAGAACTTTAAATGTATCGTACATGAATAAATCTTCAAAGAAGTGCGATTGGAGTGTTTTCAATTCATTTTCTAAAGATGATTCAACTTTAGACATTATTTTGTAGAATCGAGACTTTTTCGAATACTTTGATATCATAACACCAATTTTACCTAAATACTTCTTAAGAACTCTATATAATGGTAACCCCTTCAATTTTATGTATTTTTTGGAACGAAAACTGAGCATTTTCTGGAAATCAGTATCAATATCTATGAAAAAATCCCTAAAGATCACCTTCTCTTTCTTATTTAACACAATTGTTTTAGTTGAACTCCTTTTATGGAAATCTAGAGCATTTATTGCAGATTTTAACTTTGAATATATTTGATTGTCGAAAACATCAAGATGTTCCCATAAATGATTAGCAAAATGCCAAGTGCAAAATTGATGTGGAATGTCAGGAAAATATTCATTCATACATTTCACCAAGTTATTTTGCTTATCACTCACAAATCCTAGCAACTTTGTGTCATAGTGTTCTAAAATTTCTTCAATAACCAGTTGGAGTTTGTTTGATGGCATTGAGCTAATTTGGCGTGTATCAAGCAGCCTTCCTGAAATACAATCTGTAAATAGCCAATTAGCGGTTTTTCCTGTACCTGGATCTTGTGCATCCGCAGCTAAAATAATACCTTTGGAATCTTTCATCTCTTGTTTTGTTGTTTCATCAATTTGACTTGATTTAAGCATTATACAATCGTTGTAAATTCGTTCCACAGTTCTAAGACTTATTTTTAATGTATAATCGAGGGTCAATCTTAGATAAATTTGTTCGGGATTCTGTTTAAAGACTTGAATTTCACGATTGATCCGATTAATTACATCCTGTCCATAATAACATTTAGAATAGTCATATCTTGGAGTTGGGTTAAAATACTTCTTGTTATTTTCACATTTTTCATTGGAACAATTGTAATAATAAAGAACTTGATGTGTATCCTCATGTAATCCATGAATGAGTTTTCCACTTCCTGCGTGTGCGAATTTCAAGGGGAATTTACATAGATTGCATAACGAGATGATTGTATCAGGCCAAGATAAATATTTTGTGACATATTTATTTGATTTGACGGAGCGTCGCATCTTATAAAATGAAAAGATTTAACAAGTTATCAAGTTTTTCTATTTTTCCCATCAGATTTTTTTCGTGAAATTATTCGGGTTTTGTCGACCTAGATGAACTTGTCAGATCATGATTTT
>CAYPTZ010000877.1:0-2047 GCA_964413395.1 uncultured archaeon
TGCCTTAAGCTCCCATTCAGGAATCCATTTAAGCTCGTACCCTAAGCTCCTGGCGGAAATGGTAAAAGCCACCCTAACATCATTCACAGCTAAGGTATGCTCTAAAAAATATATTTCTACCTGGTTGTTTTTTTTATTCCATTTAATATTTTTTGAGTCCATGCCGTCATACATAAAAGAGATAACCTCTTTGCCTCTTTGAGACAAGCAGTAAGCTCTCTTAGAAGAGCCGTAGCCGGCGTGCGTGGGCTTGTGTATAGCTGAGAGGTACTTATTATGGTAAAGAAGCGATAAGCGCCTCTGACAGGCTGTTTTAGAGACGCTTTCAAACTCTAAAAGCCTGATCTGGTCTCTGGTCAAAAAACGAAATAGATAAACCCATTCAATTATGCGCTTGTCTCTGTCGGTCAGCTTCATTGGCGGCGGATTTTTAGCTCTTTTATATCTTGGAAGCCTTGCTTTAGTTTTTTTAGTCATGGATAGTTTCTTCTACTTCTTTAATGGTAGGCACTTTTTTCTTACAATCTGAAGCCGAGATAAAAACAGGAGTGGTCAAGCCTGCAGAAATTACTGCCTTAAAAATTTTCGCTAGCTTCAATTGCTTTTTAATTTCTATTTCTTTTCCTAAATTACCCATATAATTTATATTAACTTATTAATCAGGCTTTTTCTGCAGGTAAACTTTTCCAAGGACCATAGGGAGCTTCTCCAGTGTCGGCTTCTGACTGCATGCAGACTAGGAAATTTTTCCAGCTGTGGATTTCCTCATTGCCCCTTAAGAAAGGTCCAAGCTCAACTGTCTGTATCCTCCCTTTATTGACATAATCAATATTAAAATGAATTCTTCTTCCTCTCCAAACAGACGGGCTAACGGTAGTTAAGAAAATACCTAGCCCTGCAGAGGCTTCGTATTTGTCAGTTTCCTTGCCTTCTGTTTTTACCATGTCAATAACTGGGATACTAAATTTAACTCCACTTTGGCCAGGAAGATATAAGGATATGAGAGGATCTTTTCTGGTACCCTCAAGCAAAATATACACAAAGCGGCTATGCGGCAGTTTCGGATGTCCACCTATATATTCTGTCCTGGTTGCTAAAGCTGTGCTTTCTTTTCTTGACATTCTTCTTGTATGAACCCTGGTAACAATAATGTCAACAATTGTGTCAGTTAAAAGTACAGGTATACTGATACTTCCTATAAATAGGTAAAAAAGAAGTATTATACCAAAAACAACACTCACAAAAATAAAAAAGCCAAAGCCTCCTCCTGAGGTAAAATCAGAGAAGAAATTAGACAGACCTTCAATAGATTCAAAAGTTCTTAAAGAAGCTACTCTTACAAGAGAATAGATAGAAAGGATAATGAATGAAGCGATACTCCATAGCCAAACAGTAAACAGAGAAATTATAAATAAAATTATGTTGACCAGGATAAGAAACAAGACTTTATCCAGAAATGACATCCTAAGCCACCACCTGACAAATCGGGTGATTGACAGTTTATGGCTCCACATTGTTATTAACCAAAGCATTTAATCTCCTTTCTTTTCTGATATCATTCAAAATCTCTAGGTCCAGCTAATATTTCAGCCGTCCCGAATTTCTTCTTTATCGCTTTTTCCACGTCGGCTCTATTTTGTCCTAACTTTTTTGAAGCACTCTTAATCTCCTTAGCCTGATTAAAATTCATAACATTCGGCAAAGGCAATGTCTTTATATGATATTCTTTAAGCTCTCCATTCTTTAAAAGTTTGCACCAGCACTCATAATTAGGAAGGTTTGAAAGTCTGTTGGCCATTTCCTGAACTACATCGCTGTATAAGCGCTTCTTGCCTTCGCCTAGAATATATTCTGTCCTGTCCCCTGTTCTGAAAACTCCTTTCCGGCTGGTCCTATGAAGCATTGGCTGTCTTTCCGGTTCAGCCTCAGGCGGCGTGTTGTCAAATTGAGCCGTAAGCTCAAGACCGTCCCTGCCGGTTATGCGAAAAAGGATAAAATTTCCCACATTTAAAGTTGAGCCTTTGTTTAAGAAGTCCAGCTGGTCCCG
>CAYPTZ010000878.1:0-2045 GCA_964413395.1 uncultured archaeon
TACCTCCACATCCAATTTCAGCATCATCAGGATGAGATCCAACTACTAAAATATCAAGTTCCATTATTGCAAATCTCTCTAATATTTACATCCACAAATCTGTGTGGATGTCATATGTTGATTACAATAGATATTAACATTTTCCAAGCATTTTTGATAATGTTGACAAATATTATTTGATAAAATATTTGATACATCAAGAAATATCTTTTTCTGAATTTGCTTAAAATTACTTGATGAAATGTGTTCTATTGAAGAATAATTTTTTCTGAATAAAGTTTTCAATTCAGGAATGATGCGATTATACATATTATTGTTATGATCTGAGATTATTTTTATATATTTCTCAATTCTTTTTTCACCCTCATGAAAAAGAAAACTCTTGCATGTTCGTTTTTTTAAAATTAAATCTCTATTTTTATATATCACAGGAATTGCCAATTCTTTAACTTTCAAATGATTTATTTTGGCTTTCATCCATAATTCAATTGGCATTTCATATCCATTAAGGGATAGTTTGATCGATTCCATTGCTTTGACACGATATGCTTTATAGCCACAGAAACTATCCGTCATATAATATCCACAATCATTTAAAACTGCAGATATGATTGTATTAACTAAGAATCTATCCTTCCACGGATTTTTATAAAAGAAATCATTTGATAAATAACGTGTTCCTGAGAGAATATCAATATTATTTTGTGAAAATAAGATTTGTTTGATGAATTTTATTAAAAATTTTGATTCATGTTGTCCATCCATATCAAAAGTTATCATGATATCATATTCATTATTTATAGCGTATTTAAATCCACATTTAATTGCATGTCCATAACCGAAATTTTCTGAAAGAAAAATAACATTATAATTAAAAATTTCTTGGTTACTGCTAATTATGCATTTAGTATTATCAGTAGAACCATCATCAATAATTAGAATTTTGATCTTTACTTTCAATAGGTTTTGAATTTTACAAATTTCGTTATTAATCTCTTCTAAAGTATCAACACAATTTTCCTCTTCATTATAGCAAGGAAGAACTATGAGAATTTTTTTTTTTTGTTGATTATGAATTTTTTTTCACATCCAGAAAAGGAAAATTAAATTTCTATGAACTTATTGAATATAACCTAGTGAATATTTGAATATTTTTTTTAATTAATCATAAATATCTATTCAAATATGGTAAATATATCATCAAATTTAAAACAAAACTTTCAAAAAGTAAAGTAACTTTGAAAAAATGAATTTAATTTGAAAGAATTTCGGCTTATTTTTCTATTAAAAATTATTAAAAAAAAATAGCGATGAAAAATCTAATCATTTCTTATGTATTCACGAGAGCTATTTGTTCTCCTTTATTTAGTTCAACAAACGAAAGAAAAATAGTTCCTAAAATAAAAAGAATTATTAAAACTATCTTTTTAGATAAATAGAGACAACATCACCATCTTGTAGAATATGATCCATTTTCATAAATTTTTGACCAGGATGTTTTACAGAAGGTCCCCATATTAGAGTATATCGATAATTTTTAACAAAAGATTTGTGTAATTTTGTGCATAGTTTCTCTATATCGTCCCCATTGTGCATAATTATAGGATCATCCATATCCGCCTCTTCTTGAGGAGGTTTTAAGTAAATTCGAATTAATTTTAATTCTTGAAAAATTCTATGTCTTAGAGTATCAATATTCTCATCATTAAGAGCAGAAATTTTAATCCAATGATTATGTCCAATTGCTTTTGTGATTTCGTTATCTTTAATTTTTTTCTTTGCCAAATCCTTTTTATTGATGACAACAAATTCATGAGTGTAGATTCGATTGTCCATAACAAAATCGATCAATTGATCTGGAGTGACGTTTGGTTGAGAGAAATAGATACTTGCATTGCTATAACCTAACTCATTCATTAATCCTTTGACTTCTTCTTGGTCCATTATTTGATCTCCATTATATGTAAAACCAATTCCTCCACGTGTTAATGGTTTGATCACTATTCGTGGAGGTAATTCACTTAAGCGAATCCCTGCATTAAATA
>CAYPTZ010000879.1:0-2044 GCA_964413395.1 uncultured archaeon
AAAAGCATTATTACGAGGTGTTCAGTATTTTCACAGGTATTATTGAAGAAATTGGTAAAATTATTAAAATTGAGACTTATTTTACAAATTGTAAAATATTTATCTTAGCTAACCAAATAATAGATGATCTCAAAGTTGGAGATAGCATTGCAGTAAATGGTATCTGCGTTACAGTGTCATCTTTAAACCAAAATATATTTGCTGTTGATATATCGTCTGAAACTTCTTCAAAAACGAATCTAAAAATGTTAATAAAGAATCATTTTGTCAATTTAGAACGAGCTTTAATGATAAATGGAAGATTTGGAGGACATTATATCACAGGACATATTGATTGTGTAGGAAAAATAATTGAAAGAATAGAAATTAATAGTGAAATCATTTATAAAATTTTTTTTCCCGAGAGATTTACTCCATTTGTTATATCTAAAGGTTCAATTGCTATAGAAGGGATTAGTTTAACTATTAATAAAGTATTACAAAATTCATTTTCTGTTTCAATAATTCCATATACATTACATAACACAATTTTGCGTAGTAAAAAAGTTGGTGAAAGTATTAATTTAGAATTTGATTCATTTGGAAAATATATCCATCAATTTTTTATTTTTTATAGGAATCCATCAAAATGTAATCTGTATCAACATTCTGCAATATCAAAACAATATCTTAAGAAACATGGATTTATTTAAAGAGCGAATATACAATGATTAACACAATAGACGAAGCAATTAAAGATTTAAAAGAAGGCAAATGTATAATTGTCGTAGATGATGAAAATAGGGAAAATGAAGGAGATTTTGTCGCTTTAGCGGAATTTGCTTCTCCCGAAATTGTCAATTTCATGATTACCAATGGGAAAGGATTATTATGTGCTCCAATAACGCAAAAAAGAGCCAACGAACTTCATCTAAATCCAATGGTTAAAAGTAATAGTGATCCAAATCAAACAAACTTTACAGTTTCTCTTGATTTTTCTGATTGTGATACTGGAATTTCAGCAGCTGATAGGGCAAAAACAATAAAAAATCTGGCTAATATAAGCAATAAATCATCTAATTTTCGAAAACCTGGACATATTTTTCCTCTGGTTGCTAAGAAAGGAGGCATTTTTATGCGAAAAGGTCATACTGAAGCCACTATTGATTTAGCTCGGATTGCTAATGCGTATCCTGCAGGCTATATTTGTGAAGTTATTCGGAAAGATGGAACAATGGCGCGATTATCTTATTTGAAGCACATAGCTCATCAATACGATCTTAAAATAATTAGTATTGAGTCATTATTCAAATATCGAATTGATCATGAACAAATTATAAAAAAAGAAACTGAAATCAGTTTCCCAACTAAATATGGTGATTTTCAATTACTTAGTTTTTCAAATAAGATTGATAAACATATTCATATTGCTTTAGTGAAAGGTGATTTGGATCTTTCTCAAAACATTTTAGTTCGCATACATTCTGAATGTTTGACAGGAGATATTTTTGGTTCAAATCGCTGTGATTGTGGATCTCAATTAATTTCTTCCTTAAAACAAATTGAGAAAGAAGAAAATGGTGTTTTAATATACTTACGACAAGAAGGAAGGGGAATCGGATTGTTAAATAAATTAAATGCCTACAAACTTCAAGATGAAGGATATGATACTGTTCAAGCAAATATTCAGCTTGGATTTCCATCAGATTTAAGAGAATATTATATTGCAGTTAAAATTTTACAAGAATTGGGTATTCAAAAAATAAAGCTCCTTTCTAATAATCCTGCCAAAATTTCTTCATTAAGACCACATTTTTTATATGTTGAACGAATTCCCTTAGAAATTCCTCCTACAATAGCAAATTATCAGTATATGAAAACTAAATATGAAAAAATGGGACATATGTTCCATCTTTTTGATAATGCAAAAATAAATTTAAGGTGAAATATATGAAAATATTCAGTGAAAACATTATAAGTAAAGACTTAAAAATTGGAATCATCATTAGCAGATTCAATGAATTTATCACTTCAAAACTCCTTGATGGTACGTTAGATGGTTTAG
>CAYPTZ010000880.1:0-2041 GCA_964413395.1 uncultured archaeon
AGAATCCAACGAGACAAATTTTATTGATTTTTTTCTTTTTTTTCCATTTAGCATTAAGATGACTATTGATGAAAAGGAAAGCTGTGACCGAAAAAATCATTAGGGACATAGATTCATCTAATTTCACCAAAGGTTTAGCCGTGGATTGAACTTTGATCGGAGTTGGTGGTATCCAAGGAGTATTTTCGGGTTCTGTATCATCTTTATCTATGGAGGGCAGAGCTAATTCTTCTAAAGGGGATGGAAGATCTGCTGTGGAATTGACCACGTGAAGCGTAATTTGAGCTTGATTTCGAGATCCCAGAGAATTCACTACCACTAGTTCATAAAAATAATCAGCAATTTCTAATAAAGAGGTATTGACAGTATGACTAACTTCATAACCTTCATTATAGGATTGAGAATCTATAAGAATTTCATTGATTTGGTAGAGAGAGAATAGCCCCTCGCGATTTGGATCGGAGATATTATAATTTAACTCAACTGCATCTCCTTGAATAGTATAAATGGACGTGGAATTGATAAATATATCTGGTTTGATATCTTCTTTTATCACCACAGTTCTTCTTTCGCTCACTTCCTCTCCTAATCCATCAAAATATTGAAAGAGTAAGTCATGGCTACCAATCGGTAAATGAGTCAAATCATATTGAAATATTTTTTCTCCTGTTGTTTGATTGCAGATCACAGATAAACCCGCAGGTTGAGACTTTATAATCGCTGCGACGCTTTTTTGGGTGATAAGAACTTGTTCTAATCCAATGATTTCTGCGAGACGAATATAATCCTGATCGGTTGAGAGATCTAGCACTTGAAATTGAAGTCTTTTAGTTTCATCATCCATTTCAAAAGTTGATATTGTTGGATTTTCTTGGATGATGGGTTTGACATTGATAATGGATACTGTATGAGTATGAGTTATCTGCGTTCCATTGGAATATTTGAGGTTCAGTTCAAAGTGATGGTTTCCCAGCGCTAAATTATCAAGAGAAACACGAACAAGATTTCCTTCTTTAAATTGTTTGATATTCAATTTTTTGTCATTATGGAACAATTCCTTAGTGCAATGAGGAAAAGCAAGTTCAGGAAGTTCAAATTCTATCCAATATTCCTTCATATTCAATTCTAGAGATTGAGAAGAGTTTCCTGCAATTATGGAGGTATGATTTCTAGAATTACTGTTAGAAAATCCTATGAACACCCCACTTAACACAAATATCAGCAACACAAATTTTGCTATTCTATTGTTGTATCGTTTTCTTTTATGGTTAGGATTGGGATCATTTTTAAAAAATAATAGGTTTTGAGTATTTGGAACCATGATAACAAGATGGCTTAAAAGAAGCCATATTTTTGTTTGCTTTATTCGAGAGAAGAAATAATGGAGTGTTTTTTTTATATCACAGGCATCTCTTTTTGCTACATAAACTTGAATGGAATTTTTTATGTCTTTGATAAGAAGATATTGTTCTTTGATTTGAATTTTCAGGGCTTTAATTTCTTTTTTTCTCCCCTCAGTTATTCTTCTAAGATAACATTCTTTTAGTAATTGTTTTAAATCCAGCAGTTGGATGCGATTCTTCCTAATTTTCTTCTGGAGTGTCAGAATATGGGCCTGATAATAGGAAATATGTTGGTGACTGGTGTGAAATTTTGCATATATTAAATAGATTACAAATTGTCCAAGAAGGTATCCTAAGTATAGAGAAAATAGGACACTAGGGGTTATGAACGCGATGATTCTGAGGAAAAAAAGCAGTACAAGAAGATTAGAAAGTACAATCTTTATCTTTAGAGTTCTTGAAAAAGGTGAATGGAATTTAAAAGGGCGGAGTAAGATTTCCGAATCTAAAAGAACGGAATCCATACTAGTACGGGCCAGTGGACTAGCCGAAGAAGGTTTATTTTGTATCATTTTCATTAATCACTTTTTAGGGTTAATATGAAGTAATCACTCATGGAGTAAGGGATGATTTGAAAACAAAAGTCATCACTCTCTGTGATTTCACTAATGTCATTATAGATAGGACTATATAAAACT
>CAYPTZ010000881.1:0-2040 GCA_964413395.1 uncultured archaeon
ATTTAGGATTTTTAATAATCAAGCCATTCGACAACTATAAATTGTGATTTGATATAATTTATATGGATTTTGATATAATGTTAGATTATCAAATTTGGACATCAGATCGAATTATTAAAATATTACGAAATTTTTCTGAGGAAGAAATGAATAAGGATTTAGCAAAATTATTTGTTAATGATAGAAATCCAAATCATGGCTCAATTAGGTCTATAATAGAACATTTATTAATTTCTTTGAATTTTTGTTTAAAATATAGTAAAATTGTAAAAATATTTCCTGAAGCATATTTTAGTGCTTTAGCTGAGCAATTTGAAAATTGTTCTTCTCAAAATTTACTAGACAAATGAGATGACATTAACTTGACCTACAAAAAACAAATTCAAGATTCATATGGTCATAAATTTATTGAAAAAAAGGAAGAGATGGTTTTTAATGAAGAATTCGTATATATGTTTATTAACCATGAAACTTATCATCGGGGACAGTTGATGATTGCGATAAAGATGATAGGAAAAAAGGGGATCCCTACAGATTTTGGGTATTTTTATAACAGTAAATTTTGGTCTTGAATATTAAATTTTAAAAAATAAAGAATTTAGTTAGAAAATCCTAAATATTCAATCAAATCATCGAGTTTTTTACGGTTTTCCTCATCTTCTGGTCTGGATTTTAATTTTTTCTTAAGAAATACAATTTGGCCTGCTTTTTGTTCGATAGTAAGGATTAAAGTTTTCCAATTATTAAAATCGTTTAATAAGTTTGCAATATATTCATCATCTTCAAAGCTTTGCTTAACTTCCTCTTGTTTATCGGATTTTTTACTTTTGTTTCGATCTCTAGTTTTCTTTCCTTGAGTTCGATGAAGATGTAAACGACTATTAGCGTTGTTAATTAGTCGCTGAATAAAGGATCGTGAATCCAATATTTTTTTGATAGTTTCTTGTAAAATCCTTTCATATTCATCGATTGCAGCCGGTTTTAAATCATCTGAAAGAAAAATATCGCGCAACATATTATAAGCTAGATCTAAATCATTTATATGAGGGTTAAGTTCTTTTTCAAAACGACTTCGTTCTAAAATTAAACTAGCTTCACCTGCTATTTCATTAGATTGGAATATTTTAGTTTCAGGATTATAAATGCCTTTTAATTGGCCTTTAGATATTAATTGTTGGATACATTCTTCAAACAATTGCAAATTTTCTTCAGTTGGGGTAATTTCTTCAATAATTGTATTTAATTCAATATAAATTTGTGAATCAAGCATTTTTTCCTGAATACCAAGAGGTGTCAAAAATTTTTTATCATCAACTATCCAAATTCCTTTAATTTTTTCTTCATCAAATAATTGTTTAGTGAGGGTTAATATAATTGTATTGGCACATTTTAAGCGGGCAGCAATTGAATCAATATTAATTATAGGTTTTTCAATAGATTCTTTTTGAATGAGAGAAATAATATGTGCTTCTTCTTCCTTTATTCTCTTTTCAGAAAAAATGATTTTATTATTGATGATTAAATAATCTTTTTCAAAAGTATTGACAAAATTGATGAATTCTTTATATTCCATCTGGAGATCGCGAATAACTAAGTTAATATCAAATTCTTCTTTATTAGAAAGTTCTTCTGCTAAACGATTAAGTTTTTCATCGACTTTATTTGATATTTCATTTTTATCAATTTGTAATTCCTGCGCTAATTCTTCTATTGCTTTATCTCGTTCAATTTTATCCATAATTTTTTGAATTTCCGCAATTTTTCTTTTAATTGTTTTAGAATAATAAAAAATAGTCTGATTTTCGTTCCAAAAACCATTTTTCTTTTCGAAAATTTCTTTAGTAAAACGATAGATTAAAATATCTGGAATTTCAAGTTCTTCTGCCCGTTCTTCAATATTAAATTCACCTATTTGTTCACAAACATGTAAAATTTGTTGAATTCGGGTTTTACCTAAATTTGTTAACCATAGATGATTCGAATTAAAAGGAGTGAGAAAATTTTTTTTACAATATTCCTCTAATTGTAGAAAACTTTCTT
>CAYPTZ010000882.1:0-2039 GCA_964413395.1 uncultured archaeon
AACTTGAAATGAAGCATCTCCAGTGGAAAAATTATATTTTCCTATTCCATTAATTTGATAATAGGATTCTGCAAAACCATTTACGTCAAACATGTTAAACGAAATTTCTGGGGCGTCCATCCCATACATCGTGTCATCGGCAGGACTATTGATAGAAACTGTGGGCAAAACTGTATCTTTAACAATACTTACAAATTTTGTCGTACTATGTCCATAAGTATCCTCAACTTGGAATTCAATTGTATGAGTACCTTGGGTCAATCCATCCCAAATAGTGGTAGACATAAACCCTATCGTAGTTGATCCAATCACTTCTGTCTCGACTCCGATAGTATATTGTGTATTTGCAGAATTTAGATTTGGATCGCTTATTGACAGTTCATACGATGGAGCAGAATTATAATGAAAATTTGGGGTTGGAGCGAGAATCGTTAGAAGAGGTGGATTAAGTTCTACACTAAATGTAGTGATAGAAGATTCGCTAAGTAAACTAATATTTTGAGAATTACCACATGTAAATTGAATTTCATGGAATCCATCAGTTAATGCATAAAAGGCAGGTGAATCTATAATTACTGATACAGTTGGGGTTACAAGAGACCAACTTCCAATATTCGCATCATAAATGGTCCCTTCACCGTTTATTTGATATTGAAGACTAGATATGTCCCATGTGTCCACTATTTCTAATAATATTGATGGAGGGCCTTCTAAATTTGTTGATCCTGGGCTTATAGATAGTACTGAATATGTGGGGTGTATGAAATTTAAATTGATATGATAAATATTTAATACCGTGTCTAAACTTCCTGGATTTTTAAGACCAAATCCGTGAAATCCTCTTGTAGGATCAACGGTAATATTTACTTGAATAAGACTATAGGGATCTTCACTTGTAAAGCTCAAAATATTATATTCTTCAAATCCATCATAATAAGATAACACAATGAAAATGTCGTCATTATAATTTTGGACTAAATATATGAGCTCAATTTGACTAACATATTGTTCATTGAATCTAAAAAATATTGCAGGTACTTGATTCCCCGTTTGGCTTAACTCGTTATCCATTGTAAATGAAGTATGGGTATTCCACGGATATTCGTCATAAGTGTTTGTCAGGTCCGTTGAAAGGGGATTAAACACAGAATTTTGATATAAAAAAGCATCATCGACAGAATTTCCATAGTTTGGGGTGAATAGTTGTTCAATCGAAACTGATTCCGTATAATATTGAAATCCATTTAAAATTTCAACGGAAATTTCTAGTACACAATTTTCAACTAAAATATCGTCAATGATTATTGTTCCAGTAAGAATTGGAGATGAAACCGTCCAACTTGAATAATCAATTGGATTATAGACGGGATCAGGTAATAATCGGTACTCTACAGAAGTGATTGTTAAGGGGGATATAATTTCAAAAGAATAATCTATTGTGTCTTGAACGATATCACTTGTTTGAGGTTCAATTATAGTAAGGGAAGATACGATCTGATCTATGTACAGATATTCGAAATTGACAATGTTTGCGGGAAATCTGAAATTAATGGATCCTAATGTGCTGGAGGAATCTATATCGATAGTCGTACCACTCTCAAAAGAGCTATTTAGCATCATATATCCAGTACTATATCCTACATAACTAATACAATAATCAGGATAAATCAAAGCACTGTCAATTTCGATATAATTACATTTTATCGCTAAACGATCTATATAGAGACTTGAAAAAACAATAAAGATTCTCATATACTCATTATGAGGATCATTATAACACGTCAATACACTACTTCCTGCATCTAAATCCGAAATGTCTCCAGAATAATATGCATTGACTTCCATTATATCAACTGAAATTGGAAGTGTGCTAGATAAAGCCGCAGACTTCGGAGAAAATGGTTCAGAATCTGAAAATTCCTGAATATCGTTAGTATCTTCATTCGACTTTGAAGAAAAATTATCTAATGCTTGCATACTTGTAATAGAAGTGACTATAAGAAGAATATATAAGAAGTAAGCATTATAGGTCTTTTTTT
>CAYPTZ010000883.1:0-2039 GCA_964413395.1 uncultured archaeon
ATGAGATCATTAGTAGGACCTGATACTGAAATAATAATATATTTAATACTTATTGGAATAACAAGTGGTATCACAGGATTATTGATGGTTTTAGTAAGTAAATTTGCTTTAAAATTACCTGTCTATCGATATAAAGTCCAAAAACCTTTCTTTTTAATACCATATAATACAGCGATTAAAAATAATCAAACCCAATGGATACAACCTCAAAAACTAAAATTTGATGCTCAAAAACCAAAAATAATTGGTTCCATAGAATTATTTCCAAAATGGAAAAAGGTCATCAAAACTAGCAGGATCCAATCCTTAGCTTCAAAAATGTGCATTTTATCTATAACTTTATGCTTTTACTTATTTGTATCTCCTTTAGTATCTTTGATTACATCACGTTATAGTGATATGAGTTTTATTGGTGATAGTGTTGAAATACATCTACCATTATTAAACCTATTAAGGATCTCGCTAATAATTTTAGTCATTTCAATAGGTTTCTTACTCATATTCATCTATATTAAAGCTCACAAATTGTGGTTTGAAAATATTAAATTTGAGAAATTAATTAGAAATTTAATGAAGATTGATTCTATTGGATTTTATATCTCATTACCTGTTTTTATTTCAATTTATCTTTATGTATTCTTAATTGATCTCTTGGGTGGTGTAAATGCCCTATTCATTGCATCGATTGCTTTTCTATTAATTACAATGATAAATATTTATTTTGTAGATCAACAAAAGACTCATTTTTTCAAAAAACAAATTTCCAATATCATAGTCGCAGTAATAATATTTTTGTTAGCTGTCGATATTGCTAGTTTAAGTTATATTCTTGTGGAAAATGTTTCTCTCTCTCTAATAGTGTTTTCAATAATTCTCTATACCTATAGTTATTTTAAAGTATTGCCAGAGAATCTCTTTATTTGGACCCGATTTATGTGCAATCTTCTAATGTCAGTCTGTATAATCTTGCCATCTTTGAATTATTTATTTAGTTTCAATCATAATATTTTCATATCAATTCTTCAAACAGTAATTATACTGCAAATCTATATTGAATTAACCTGCAATACAAAACTTTTGACCCCATTATCGCAATCCTTACAAGAAATTAGAAAAATATTTTTCCTTATTTTCGCGGCTTTGCTCGGAATATTTATTGGGTTTTATATCAATGAAACGTCTATTCCATCCTATTATGCAGCGGGAGTTGTTTTATTCACTGCTTTAATGCTCCGTGAAAATAAGTTAGTTTATGGCGATGATACTAAATTGCATTCTATTGATCAAAATAATAGTATACAGGCAATTAAAACTCCTTTAGATGATAAGAAAGTACAACACAGTCAATATAAAACGAATAGGCAAATCATTGCGATTATTTTATATCTTGAATTAATCATCTTTTGCTCAATGATCATCATTCCTCAGATTGTAGACACTATTCCCGTTGACCAATCAAAAATCTTTATTTATTGTCTCACAATCACTATAATTGTATTATTTGCATATTTAGCTAATTTAGTTGATAAGAAGAAATTTAGTAATATACCAAGGAAAATCGCTCATCAAGTAGATGTCAGTTTATTTTATTCTTTAATTATATTAATTGCCTCTGATATCGCAACAGGAATCTTCTTAGGATCAACTTCACCATCTTCAACAACTGGAGGTGGTGATCCAAGCGTAAGCCTTTCACTTCTTCTCTTAGTATTTATTGTGATCACAATTATTGTTGGTCTTCTCTTAATACTGAAATTCAAAAATAAAAAGTTGAATCAAATAATTTATTCCCTAATTTCCTTTGAAATTTTTATAGAATTGCTATTACAGGATAATAATGTAATATTAGTGGCAGCCACCCTTGTGCTTTTACTGATCTATCCTCTAATATTCTATTTAGAGAAGGTCATTGAGTTGGTGAAGAAATTAAGAGATTATGTTATTATTGGACTAGAATACTTGGTTGAACTCGCTCAGAAGATTAAGATGGCGGCAATTGAATTTTATAATACTCATAAACGGGGTGTATATTTCGTATT
>CAYPTZ010000884.1:0-2035 GCA_964413395.1 uncultured archaeon
ATCCTTTGCAGTATCTTTTACCGAATCCTTTAAGATAATTCAAGATTTTTTGCTTGGTCTGAGCACATTTTCTTCCTGGCATAATAATTGTTACTTGAATTTTATGGAAAAACTTTAAGATCTTTTTGGTGTAAAATTCTCGGTCTAATAATGCATATTTAACGCAAAATCCATGTAAATCAAGAACTTGGATAATTTTCTGAAATAAAGGGAGTTTATCTTGTCGCTTTTTGATCTTATAGTTTGCGAGTATTTGGTGGAGACCTCCTGAAATCACAGAAAAACTTAAGGTTCGGTGCACGGTTTTGCCTTCTTTTTTGCCAAAACAATATGGATCTTCTTTATTTTTCTTGCAAGGTGTATCAGTATAATCTGCAATTAATTTTAAATCCGTTTTAATAGTATTTAATGATTTCAATATCAAAAAATGGGCTAAAAGAACTGAATTCCAGAATTCTTCGATAAGATCTAATTGCGAGATTGCAATGAGACTTCGAGAGAATGCAGGTTGATCTGGAAAATACCGTCGTTGATTTCCATTTGAGAAGGAAGTTGTCGAATAGGTCTGAAAGGATATATTTGTATCAACACACTTCTTTTGTAGATTATTTGCCACATGATGTGGTGAAAGACGCAATAATTGAATACAACAAGCGAAGATGACAAAAATGGTGTATGAAAACCCACTTCGCTTCTGTGGCAATTTTTTTGAGATCACAGGATCTATCACTTCCACAATATCTAAAAGTAATTGTGGATTTATTTGATTGGGAGTAATTTGTCCAATATCGGCTGGAACCGATGGATTTTCCCGAATTTTGATGGTCATAATCAAGGGTAAGAAAGCATAGCTTTTAAATTATTCCCCCTTTCTTCAAAAATATTTACTTTTTTTGAAAATTTGACAAAATTAAAATAGGGTTTTGAAAATATTGCTTAAAATTTTATCCAAATATTCATTCCAAAGGCAGAAAAACTATAAAAAATGAATTACATTGTTAATGATACAAATCCATAAAAAAAAAGAAAATTAATTTTGATAAGTAGAAGGTAACATACTTCCAAGCCAAGAAGCAAATTCAGAAGGATTTCGACTTTGCATGATGACTTTGCCTGGACCGGTAGGTTGGGCTATTACGCCTTCTCCACTGAGTATTGTAAATTTCCATCCACTCATTCGATTAATGTTCATTTGAACATTTTATTGGTTATTTAGTTTTTCTTTTTTGATATATTCCGATAATAATAAAATATTACTTTTAATAGTGTGATCAATCCTAAAGTTAGCATGATTATATCTTCATAGGTTTTAAAACGGGGAATTTGAATAAAGATAGGAAAAGGTATGGCCCAAATCAATAAAAGAAGGATTATTATCCAATGATGCCACTTAAAATTTGGTATACTCCACATTAACACGGCTAAAGCGAGGGCTGCTGTCGGACACGGAAAAGTTCCATATATAATCATTTGGGGATATACATGTCCTATTAAAAGTCCTAACAGAGGGTAACTAAATGTCCCAATCAAGGCTAAAGCAAATAAGACCTGGTTTACTTTTTGTTCTGGTTTTAACAAAATTTTTTTATTTTGAATTGTATCATAACCAAATAGAGTCCCCAAACTTAAAAAACAAAGACTTTCCCCAAATCGTATGGGGGGTAATGAAGTTCCGAGGATTAAGAAGAATGCGATAGCTATCCAAAAAAAGCTAATAGATAGGTAGGCTTTAAACATAGTTTCAGCGATTTGCGATGTTGATGTTATCCAAAAAAGAGTCAACATGATAGCAAGAATTCCCCATATCCATTGAAAAGGTGAAATATTTTCATTATAGTTGATGAGCACTGCCCACCATTCGTTTGCTGATATCATAAGAATCTACATTAAGATCAATGGGGTACATCAATATAAGTTAATAAATTTCTCTACATGCACTAAGTTTCCCACCAGAAACTATTTAAGTTCTTAAGATTTATGAAGTACATAACAGGAGTATTCTATAGGATGATTTCACCATCTTTTTCTCAATCCC
>CAYPTZ010000885.1:0-2034 GCA_964413395.1 uncultured archaeon
AAGTGCCATTATTAATTGGGAGATTTGTGCCATTGTTATTTACTTCTAACCAATAGATATCGAAATTTATATCATATATTTCTACTTGCAAATTTGGTGCACTTACCCACCAGAAATCCCCAATGAAATTCAAATCATTAATTATTGGGTCGGTAGTATCTTTATTAATAAACAAATTATTTGAGGTGATTTTTCCACTGAGATCTTGAGCGAAAAATAGAAATTCATTTGGCCCTTCATCCAAAGAATTCCATAGACTTTGATCTAAAGTACCATTATTAAATGCTAGATATGTTCTATTATTGTTAACCTCTAACCAATAAGAATCCAAATTCAAATCACTAAAAGTTACTTCGAGTATAGGTGGAAATGACCAATAAATATTAGAAATAGTCTCATTTAATGAGATTTCTGGATAGATAGAATCTTTTAAAATTATAACTGAATAAATTGCAATATTCCCAGCTAGATCCTCAGCATAAATTTCAAAAAGGTTGGAACCTTCATTCAGTGAATTCCATAATCCGCTATCTAAAGTGCCATTGTCAAATGATAGATTTGTTTCATTATTATTTATTTCTAGCCAATAAGAATATAAATTTAAATCATGTATTTCAACTTGCAAATTTGGCGCGCTTGTCCACCAAATATCTCCAATGAAATTCAAATCACTAAATGATGGGTCAAAAGTATCTTTATTAATTGTTAAAGATTTGCAATATATTAAACTATTATGATCTACAACAAAGATTTCAAAAAGGTTAGAACCTTCATTCAGTGAATTCCATAATCCACTATCTAAAGTGCCATTATTAATTGGGAGATTTGTGCCATTGTTATTTACTTCTAACCAATAAGAGCCAATATTTTGATCATTAAAAACTACTTCAAGTGTAGGTGGTGATGACCAGTAGCTATCAGATATTGATTCATCTAATGATATCATAGGAGATAACGTATTTTTTAAAATTGAGATGGAGTAAATTTCAATATTACCAGCTTGATCCTCAGCATAAATATCAAAAAGGTTGGAACCTTCATTCAGTGAATTCCATAATCCACTATCTAAAGTACCATTGTCAAATGGTAGATTTGTGCCATTATTATTTACTTCCAGCCAATATGTATCTAAATTTAAATCATATATTTCAACTTGCAAATTTGGCGCACTTGCCCACCAAATATCTCCTATGAAATTCATGTCATTAAAAATTGGATCAATAGTATCTTTTTTAATGATGATATTATTAGATGTAATTTTTCCACTAAGATCATCAGCAAAGAATTCAAATTCATTTGAACCTTCATTCAAAGAATCCCATAGAGACAAATCTATCAATCCACCAGAGAAATTTAAAATTGTTCCATTATTATTCACAATTGACCAAGTATTGTATAAATTTGAGTCTATAAACTGAACTTCAAATACAAACGGGGATGAAAACCATGAATTGTTTGAAGGATTAATGATATTTACAAGAGGACTTAAGGAATCTTTAGTTATATTGATACTCTCTTGAGCAATATTCCCTCCCAAATCTCGAGCAAATATTTTTATTTCGTTTTTGCCTTCTACCAGCGAATCCCACAACATAGAATTCATTGTTCCATTAGAAAATGAATATGTGATTTCATTTATTTCACACCAATAGCTGTATAAATTTTCATCTGCTATCTCAATATTAAATTCAGGTGGTATTTGATAAATATTTCCATCTAAAGGTTCAAGAATAGTAAGTTCGGGTAAGATATTATCAAAATTAGTATACACTAAAACAGAGCTATTTATATTATTATAAGTATCATTAATGAAAATCTGAATCTTGTTTTCACCATATAGTAAATAATCCACAGGGATTTCAAAATTAAACAATTTGGATCTTACTTTAGATTGGATACTAATGCATTCACTAGCATTCATTGTATAAACATCGTTTATAATAATCGAAGAAGAATTAATTGGATAAGTCTGTTCTTCAGCTTCAATTATAATGGATGTATTACTGTTAGTATATTCAGAAATTGAAATATTTG
>CAYPTZ010000886.1:0-2033 GCA_964413395.1 uncultured archaeon
TTATCGGATATAATCATTCAGATGCACAAAGAAATGACTTAGAACCTTGGTTTTACCCAAAGAATAAAGGAGATGCGTTACCCTCAGAAGTAGGCGTATATCTCAACCAATTACAAACCAAATATGCAATCGCTTCGATGAGAAAGTGGAAACAGTTGGGTAGTTGGATGGCAGATGTGTTCATTGGAATTGTGGCCGATGGTATGTCGGTTGATGCGATAGCACAAGTATTTCAGCCGATTAGTGATGAATGGATGCAAATTTTTAAAAAAAAATTCTTTCCCAAGGGCACTGTTAAATTGTTTGATGCTAGAACTAATTATGCTCTGTATGTTACCTTTGGTTTAATTTTCAATAATGGAATTGATGATTCACATCTAAAAAATGTACGAAAATTAAGTAAGAAAATTAAAAACTCCAAATTTAACCGCCCCTATATCATAGATATGGTCAATAAGCGAGTTCTAAAACATGGTGGTTTACCCAATACGCTCTCCCCAAAACCAAAAAAAATTGAGCCTTTATTATTCTAACACAACGGACGTGATTGAAATTGAGAGAAAATTTAAAAAAATACGCCATCACCCTTCCACTGGGATCCATTTTGACCTTCATCTATGTCGTACTTGCCCTCTGGATTCCTTTTTTTGAAACCTATTTATTTTGGATCATATTTTTATTGGCAATATTCCCAATGGTAGCCTTAGGTGAATATTTAGATAAGAATGTTTTTGGAATCAAATCGGGGATGTCAAAACAACAAAACAGCCATAAACCATCGTTAGCGGATACTCACCCCATGAATTATGTCAAGTGTACTAATTGTGGAAAATCTGTGAAAAAGGAAAGCCAATTTTGTGATTATTGTGCCAATAAAATGTAATTTTTTTTCATCCCTATTTAGCTAAAGATTTTCATCCTTTTTTTTTTTCAAGAGAATCGAAATAAATGTATATATTTAAATTTTTGATAATTTCTTAAAATCAGGAAATCAGGATGAAATTACATTTCTATCGTTTAGATTTGTGATGTAGATATAAATTATCATTGAACTCAGAGATCCACATTCAAAAGTATCATCAATGATTTCGATAAATTCCCACTTAATGATAAAAAATTATAAAATATAATAAAATAAAATAAAAACTAAAAAAATTATTGACTCTTTCTCTTGTTATTTAGCCGAAAAACCAAAAATATAATGGAAAATCCTAGTATCGTTAATATTTCGGAATATGCAGGAATATTTAATTTCGTTTGAGTATGAGGGTCGAAATCATATATCTCATGAGTATATGAATTATCAATATTATAATATTCTCTTGTGGGGGATACCTTAACAAGAGGAGAAAGACTAATTCCATAATAATCAAGTTTCCAGAGATATAGCTGAAATCCATTTATTCCATTGTTTAAATAAAACGTTAAATAAATTTCTTCATTAGCGGTATAGAGAGGAGAAAATCCATATACAGATGGGCCATATGTATAACTAAGGTTATTTTTAATATACAAAATAGGTTGTGCTTCAATATACGAAATATTTTCAAAAGCCGAATGAATACCATATGATAAAGTATATGTATGACTTTCATAATCTCCTCCATAATTTGAAAAAAAACTGCAATAATCAGAATTGAAATAATAACTTCGATATCTAATATCGGTCCATAAATTATTAATATCTTTGATTTCAAATTGTGAAGTAATTTCATATGCTTTAATCTGTCGGTTGTACATAGCTGTTTCAGAATCATCTCTATAGTAAATTTTCAAATATTTTGTAAAATCAATTACCCTAATATATGCATAATAAACCTCCCCGGGAGATTCAATTACTTTACTTTCTTTTTTGATAATTTCTTCATTTTCAATAGCAAAATGAATAATTTCACAGAATTCTGTTCCATTGGATAGTGTTATATAAATATTGTCTCTATCTTGGAAAAATAACAGACCATCTTCACTAAATTGATCTTCATCAAACGAAAATTGATTTATTTGTTCTCCTTGAGAATTAAGATATAAATACT
>CAYPTZ010000887.1:0-2032 GCA_964413395.1 uncultured archaeon
AACAAAGCAAAAATTTAACACTGATTATGTTAAAAATAAAATTGAGGAAATTGCAAATTATCATAGTTCTCCGCTTCATTGGAATTTGCATGAAATAAAAGAAACTTTACCTTCATTAATAGATTTAGTTAAGAAATCTTATCAGAGAATTTCCGATGAATTTAATGTTACATTTCATAGTTTTAGCGGGATTGATAGATTCAAAAACCAATTTCTAACAGGTGTGGAAGAATTTATGAAAACTTCTCGGGAAAAGGCAAAAGAAGCTCAAAATAGGGAACAACAAACGATTCAACCCAAAGAAGCATTATCAAGTCTCACAAAAGCCACAATAACAATTAAAAACTATCTTGGCGGGCTATATTATTTTACAACAGATGAAATTGACTTCAATGAAGAGAACGTTTTTCTAATCGAAGCAAAACACTCAAAAGGTTCAAAATTACCAAGTATTGGAGATATTAAAGATGGCTTATTAAAGCTAATACTTTATTGTAATCTTAAAAATGTAACAATAAACTCTCTTTCATATAATTCAATTCCCGTATTAAAACTTACTTCATCAAATCTTGAAGGAAGCATTACATCTGATTCAGAAAAATCATTAATAGAAGATTTTTACACAAACAATAAATTGGACTCAAGGCAAATTAACATTCTTTCATTATTATTTCAAGAATGCTCTGAAAACAATTTTCGTGTAATTATCGAAAAGGGAAGCAATGAATGATTAAAAGTCCATTAAGATATCCAGGTGGTAAAAGCAGAGCTGTTAAAAAAATTTCACATTTAGTTCCCGAATTTATAGAATTCCGAGAACCATTTGTAGGTGGCGGTTCAATCTTTGTTTATCTGAAACAAAAATATCCTGAGAGGAAATTTTGGATAAATGATTTATATGAAAATTTGTATCTCTTTTGGAATAACTGTAAAAATAATCCTAACGAACTTTTAAACCAAATATTGTATTGGAAAAATAAATATAGAAATGGAAAAGAGCTGCATAAATATTTAGTAAATAACATTGATAACTTCGATGAATCCAAAAAAGCTGCTGCATTTTTTGTCTTCAATCGCATAACATTTTCGGGAACTACAGAGAGTGGTGGATATTCTAATGCTGCATTTAAAGGTCGCTTTACTGATTCAAGTATTGAAAGAGTAAAACAATTATCAACAATTTTAGATAACACTAAAATAACCAATTTCGACTACCAGAAGGTTATTGAAAAATCGGGTGAAAATGTTTTCATTTTTTTAGATCCTCCTTACTATTCAGCCACTAAATCAGCATTATACGGTAAAAATGGTAATTTTCATAAAAATTTTGATCACCTAAGATTTGCTGATGTAATGCAAAAGTGTAATCATAAATGGTTACTAACCTATGATAACTCTGAGTATATTAAAGAATTATTTTCTTTTGCAAATATCTTCAAATGGGATCTAAAATACGGTATGAGAAATGTTTCTGAAAACTCAAATCAAAATGGAAAAGAATTGTTCATCTCTAATTTCTTAGATAACTATTCAGACAGCGAACAACTGGATGCTTTTGATATTCTTAATTATCCAAAGATGATGAATTATGCCGATAACAGGTAGCTCCATGCCAAGCAAGAAGAAAATGCAAGAAGATCGTGGCAGCTGCCAATCATTATAAAAATTTAAAGGTTTAACTCCATATACATCGCATCCTGAATTGGATTGTATCTATATGCTTCGATTTCCTTAAATCCAATTAGCTCATAGAGTTTTGTTGAATAATAAAACGGATAAAGATGAAATTCCTTCTTCCTTTTTAGCATTAAGAAAGATTGGGATTTACTCGGCAGCTTGCGGATGGAGTTCAGGTTTTATTTTTTTTCAATTAATCTATTATGAACATACTTATGAAGAACGCTTGCAATGAGTGTTTGATATGGTATTCCTTTCTTTATCAATTATTACAAATGCCTGGTGAATTAATTAAAGGCAGAAAATTAATAAGAATGAAATAACGAAAAGAAAACAAAATAAAAAATATGTGAGA
>CAYPTZ010000888.1:0-2030 GCA_964413395.1 uncultured archaeon
GAAAAATTCGATAATAATCATAAAGTTATGAAGAAATGGTCATTAATTGAAGATCAAGTTGAAAAATCAAAGGAAAAACTTAATCGTATAGAATCTTAAAAGGTAGATGAAACATCAATAAAGCTTCTTGATGATTCTTTATCTGATACATCACGTAATAACCAAGTTTGGGTAAAAAGAAACAATAAAATTCTCCCCAAATTATTAAACAAATCAGTAGAAGAATTGGATCAATTAAAATCAGATCAAAATATTTCATTGGGTTTGATTAAACCTAAATCTTACAAATTTTATCTTAAGAAACCTATTGCAGAAATCGAAGTAAAGGAACAAAAATTAATACAAACAACACTCCATGGTACCAAGATAAAAACACCTGATGAAATAGGTAATTTCTTTGCATATAAATTTAAATGTGACGATGAGAATTGCAAAGGACATAATATGATTTGTGAAGACTGGGAAATACGAGAATCATTTAGAAGTTGGCGTAAGAAATATCTTGATAACAAAGTCCTAGAACAAAAAATAATAGAGAAATATCAGAATTATATGGAAGGCCGAGATCTATATTTTATTATGGGAACTACTAATCCCTATAATAAATGGGTGATTATTGGGCTCTATTATCCACCCAAAAGAAAAAATAAATCCTTACTAAATTTCTAAAAATACGATGATTTTTCTATTAAATGGAATTTACTACAAATCCTTTTTTCCGAATATGGGCTCCAATTTGGCCACGATGACAAAATTTTTCATCCTTTTCAAAGCACATTAATGCAATTCGGTCCGTTTTTCCTAATTGTAATAGTTTACTTATATAATTTTCTTTACTGGGTAAAAAAGTTCGATATTTAGCAAATAATTTTACATAATCTTCTTTCGTTGTAAGATTTTCTCGCATATTTTTCGGTATTCCTAATTCTGGAATATGCATGTACTTAATTTCAACATTTTTTAAGCTTTTAATCAATCTTCCTTGATTGAACATATATTTCATTGACCGTGGATTATTACGCACATCAACCAAAATTTTAATATTATTTGCAATTAAATCAAATAAAAATTGATCTATATCTTTTCCTTCATATCCTATGAGAAAAATACCTGGATCTGCAGGTAACTCTATTTTGATTGGGATATTTCGTCTTTCTGATTTGCATGTATAGGTAGGATATTTTGTATAAATATTATCCATTAATTCTTCAATTGAACTAAATTCTTTAAGATATTTATTCACAAATGTTTTCTGATATGAATCAATCTCTAATTCAGTTAATGCTTTATCCGTAATCTTTGGAATATATTTTGAGTCTTCTTCATTATTTATTAAATATCCTTGTTGAATTAAATAATTCATATCTGAATACATTGCATAGGAAAAGGGACCGAACTTATATGGATGAAAGTGATAGATTGAAAATTTGGGGGTTTTTTCTTGGGTAATTAAAAACATTAATTTAGTCAAGTGAAATTTTGTGATTTTATTTATGTCGGAAAGATGGTTGATTAATCCTAACAGCAATTTTTGTTTTTTAAACATTTTTTCCCCTAGATAATTAAAAGAACAGAGATATATAAAAGAGTATAGATGATATTGAATTTCTAATTAAAATGAATCCCGTAAATTTCCTTTTTTTTTCTTGCTTTAAACTACCATAAAAGGTTTTTAAACCACTATCTTCCCTATCATAATACCCAATCTTTTTTCTAACAATAAATCTGTAGAAACCAGTCTAAGAAGAATTTTTCATCCCTTTCGATAATAGATTGCTCTTGCTTTAAAATTTCTGGCGGATATGAATTATTTTTCCTGATATTAAAAAATTTCAGATCGGGGAAGCCTATTAGAATGTGAATATGCACATTCGGTTGAGAATAATAAGATCACAGTCAAAAACTGGAAAAATAATCCATTTCGGAATATATTTCATTCTGAATTTATAAATATTCTGTGGGGGTCGAGTATATTTCTGTTAAACATATTCGTTATCAAGCACGCAGAGACAGAATGATGAAAGAATATC
>CAYPTZ010000889.1:0-2026 GCA_964413395.1 uncultured archaeon
GAAATTAAGTACAGAATTAAGAAAACTGCTTAAATTATTTGGGGGGATTTCATATAAAATTTGATTCAAGTATTCTTTTTTCTCTGTAAAAGGTACATTTTCAATATCGTTTTCAAGGTATTCCATTAAATTATTAATTTGCATTTGTGAATATGTTTCAAGTTTTTTTTCATTAAGTCCTTTTATTAATAATATCGCTTTTTGTCCTACCAATTTTTGCATCGCAACCTTATCGTTTGCCGAAAATGTACATTTTTCATTAGATTTACTAGAATAATTAAAATATATATTATAAAGTCAATTGTTGAGTGATTAACAGGATATTGATTGAAAAATTTATTTTTATAGGATTTTAAATAAAATTATAAATCAAATTTAGGAGTATCTTGACAATTATTTCAAAAATTAGTAATTATAAGTTTTCAGAAAAACCAGAATTAATATATAAAAAAATGACATTAAATGAAATTAATTCTCCCCAAATTATTAATTTTATTGAAATTTGTAAAGAAAAATGGAATAGTGCGATTTTTGATAATTTTTTAGATAATTGCAATAAATCACAATACAATATTGGATTTTATATAATCGAAGGTAATTCAAAAACAATTTTTTCCATCGCAAATATCAAATCTCTTAAAGAGAGTAATGATTTACCTTGGATTTCTTCAATTATAATAAATTGGCTTATAGATCCAATGATATTATATGATACGTTTTTCCTTGAATATCTTAATTATCTTTTAAATAATGATATTTTAATAAATTTAGTTAAAAAAATTTATTCTGATGAAAATATTCCCTTCTATTCAATTTCAAATGTATCTTTTATCATCCCCGAACGTAAATGTAGCATTAAGTTTATCAAATTTCTGCATATTGATAATTGGAAAAATTATATTAATTTTGCTGAAGAAAAACAGAAATATATGATATCTCTGAATGAGGTTTTTTTAACAAATTATCATTTTTATTGGTATAATTCTGAATTTGATGAGATAAAATCAATTTCAGAAATAAAAAAAAGGAAAATGGTGGGAGCTTTAGCCCTCTCAAATTCATTCAATGAATATTATAATTATTTATCTTTAGATTATGAGAAAGAACACTTAACAAAAATTTCTCTTATTAAAAATTTTTATAAAGACAATTCTAAAATTATTATTCGAAGAAATCGGAGTTTTAATATCCTTAGAAAGATAATTTGGTCATATTTCCTACTGAATAGAGAAGAGCAGCTAAATTCAAAAAAATTTATTCAATGTTTTAGGATTAATATGAAGCTTATAAAAACAATTGGATATCGATTTTTAGTATTTAGTAATCATAATCAAAAAAGTAATGAAATTATTAAAAAATATAAATATTTTATATTGTCTTGTTTAATTGAATGTCTAAATTCTGAAGGTAGTAGTTATTGTTCAATAATGAAAGAAGATGGGCATATTAATCAACATTTTTTTCATGATGAATATATAAAATCATATCTTGGAGACTATTTTTGCATTTTAGAATTAAATATTTCAAATAAAAAAGATAAAAAGAAATGGATATTTGCGGGATTAGCGTTCTCAAAAAAAAAAACTAATAAACCTCATATATTGATAAGTACATTACTTTTTCCAAAAATATTTAGAGGTTATGGTTTAGGTCAGTTTTTGGGATTGTTTTCTATGCAGATTGCAGATTTTCTTGGGTTTGGTGAAAAATTTGAAGTATATGCTACGAGTAGAAATTCTGCTTCAAATCGATTAATTAATAAAATAGGTTTTTTTTATTTTGGTTTTATCCAAAAAATGTTATTCGATATTACAGGTTTTGATTCTAAGGATAGTTATGCTGTTGGAATGAATAGATCATATTATTTAGGATCTAAAATATTAAAAGCTGTTATCAATCAAAACAATCATTTAAATACAAAAATTTGGCAATCTAAACTGAATATTAGCATTAATATGATGAAAATTATAAGAAAAAATTTAAAAAATACCGATTTTATTCAAATCAATCTTTAATTTTTTATTTT
>CAYPTZ010000890.1:0-2024 GCA_964413395.1 uncultured archaeon
AGAAATTCCATCAGTTATATAGATAAACCATTTATACTCAAAATTTTCATCAATACTACCGCAAGTGTATGATAGTGTCATATCACTAGAAATTTCTTTGAAGGATTGAATTAATTCATAGGTATTTGCATTATAAAGAAACACATTCATTTTATCATTATCGGGATCTGTAATAGTATAATTTATGGAGAGCGTTAATTCTTCTTCTATGATTTCTTCATATACTTGAAAATCAGTGATCATTGGAGAATCATTAATAAGATCATCCCACCATAAATCATAATGCAATCCGCTTGAAAATGGATAATTTGGCATAAAAACTTGAAGATAATATATACCTAATGATGGAACTGTCATGTTTATGATTCCATTTGAATTAATTTCATGAATTAAGTTCAAATCAGAATTGTATAAAGCTAAAGTAATATCTTCATTTAACACATGGGGGAGTGAAGTAAATTTCACTTGCAATGCTTTCTCTTCAGATGTTATATTGATCCGATACCAATCAGGATCAATCTGAACTCCGATTCCATCAATTTCACTAAGCCATGTTCGACGTTCCAAATCATAAGCTTGATCCGCTTGATTATTAAGTTCATAATTATCTTCAATTGGATTTGGAGATAAGGAACATATTAAATCATAATACTCACCGGTATTTGATCCATTTATTTTAATAAAAATAATTCCTGAATCAGGTAAAAGTGCAGTCAAATCTCTAATAATGCTTTCATTCTCATATTTTTCAGAAAATAACAGATCTAATGCCTCATTATAAATACTAATCGAGAATTCAGTATTTTCATCAATCAAACCTGTTTGAATGAATAGGTTTATTTGTTGATTATTCTCATCACAATTAATTGAGTACCAATCAGCATCATATTGATAGCCTTTTCCATATAGTCCACCTAAACCATATAATCTAAAATATTCAATATCTTGGAAACTTGTCATATTAAAAGCATTTTGTGGGGAGTCATTATCTTCATAATAATCATCGCGATTAATATTAGAAACTATGATATCATATATAGTACTTCGATTATCACCATGGACTAATAAATAGTAATAAATCGGTTCATCTTCATTAAAATATTGCTTTGGTATCACTATAGTCTCATTATCATCTACTGATGTACTCTCGGCAATTTCTTCATGGAGAGAATTATAAAGAGCCATATCTAAATTTCCATAATCATGATTGAATAATAAATCAATTTTAATATCATAGTTCTTGCTTGATTTAATAATATACCAATCATCATCAGATTGAATGCCATAAGAGCCATAATCTGTTAATTTGATAATTCCTTCGCCATAAGACCGTCCGTAAGCAGTAGATAATTCATCATTATCTTCATATTTATCATCATATATAGGACTCTGGGTATTCCACCAAAGATCATATTCAAATCCTAGTGGATTAGAACTTGAGTGTTGATTAAGTACGATATAATAAATTCCAGCTTTAACTAAGAATTGGTGAAAATTCTCACCTTTACTACAAAATTTTGATGAACCAGGAACATAAGAACCAGAATCACTAACAAGATTCATAGTAATATAAGAAAATGAAAATATCGATAATGAAATATTTAATAATTCTTCACCTGGATTAATATTCACTTTATAGATATCAGTATCTTGAAGAATACCATATCCATTAACTAAACTTAGCCAATTATCTTCATTTGTAGATAAATCATAGGCATTGACTATATCATTATTATTAGGAATTCCTTCATAATTATCATCATAATTTAGGAGTGTGTCGATCCATATATCGTATGGAACTCCATTATTTTCACCTGTGATTTGGATGAAATATACTCCTTCACAAAGATATTCATCAAATTCGATATCATACCAAATACTAGTAAAATTTGCTATTGTGTCAAAAGTGCTATTCAATAATGCAACATTTAATTCCCAATTTGTGCCATAATCGGTTGAATGAAGGGGCATTTCAAATTTAAAGAATAAATGTTCTTCATCTTTAGGAAGTAAAAATTGATACC